>CAZMSI010000013.1:0-18384 GCA_964568895.1 uncultured Sideroxydans sp.
CGGTGACCAGGTCGTGGTCTGGCTGCGCGGTGACTTTGCCGTGGGCGATGCCACACTGACCCGCTTCTTCGCGTTGCACTTCCTGTTCCCGTTCATCATCGCGGGCGCGGTGGTGATCCACCTGGTCGCGCTGCACACGGTCAGGAGCAGCAATCCATCCGGCATCAACCTGGCCGACAAGGACAACATCCCGTTCCATCCGTACTTCACCATCAAGGACATGTACGGACTGGGTGTGTACCTGATCATCTTCTTCGCCTTTGTGTTCTTCTTCCCCCACTTCTTCATCGAGCCGAACAACAACATCCCGGCCAATCCGATGCAGACACCGCCGCACATCGAACCGGAATGGTATTTCCTGCCGTTCTACGCGATATTGCGCTCGGTCCCCGACCTGGTCGGCGGGGTGGTGGCAATGGGACTGTCGGTGATGATCTTCGCCGCGATGCCCTATATGGACCGTTCAAACATTCCCGGCGGTGCGCATTACCGGCCCTGGTACCGCGTCATGTTCTACGTGTTCATCATAGACATCTTCGTGCTGGGCTACGTTGGCTCGCAGCCGGTGTCACCGGACATGATCATTCTCGGCAGGGCTGCTTCCCTGGTTTATTTCGGTACATTCCTGGTACTGCCTTTCATGTCCAAGAAAGAAGAACAATGGATGCGTGCACGCGGCTTGCCGCCGGCGCTCAAGGCGTTGTTTGAACCACGGGCGCCGCGTGAACATGAGACACAGGGGGGGAACAGCAAATGAAGAAAATCCTGCCGATTTTATTAGCATGCGTAGCACTTTCCGCATATGGCGAGGAAGCCAGGCTGGACAAGAGTCCAATACCCACCGACAACGCATCCATCCAGCGCGGTGCGGAAGAGGTGATAACGGTGTGCAGCGGTTGCCACGGACTCAAGTACATCAAGTACCGTAACCTGCTGAGTCTGGGCTTTGCCAAGGACAAGGTGGATGGCTGGCGTGGTTCGAATTCGATGAATGCATCATTGCCACCGCAGATGCCGGGGAACATCGCAAAAGCCTCCTTCGGGGTGGAGCCACCTGATCTCAGCCTGATGGCGGCTGCGCGGGAAGGAGGCGGGCATTATATTTATACCTACCTGACCGGTTACCACATGGAAGACGGCAAACTGACCAACAGTGTGTTCCCTGTCACCCGCATGCCGGACATCCTGGGTCTTTCCGGTACTACCGATCCGCAGAAGCGTGCGGCTATCGAGAAAACCGCCAAGGATGTCACTGCCTTCCTGGTGTGGGCGGCCGACCCGCATGCGCAGGAACGTCGGCACATGGGCTATTACGTGCTGGCGTTCGTGTTCGTGATGACCATCCTGCTGAGACTGTGGAAGAAGCAGATCTGGCGCGACATCGACAGTCTGCCCAAGATCGAGTAATAACCTGCACAGGGCGCATAAACCCGCCTCGTGTTATGCTGTAGCGGCTCCTGCGGGAGCCGTTTGTTTTTGCCAATACTTGCCGTATTTTTCAAGGCCAGCCCATGACCGGGACAACTACCATCATCGAACAATTGCGCAATATCGTTGGTGCAGACAACCTGCTGGCCGGCACTGCTGCAGCGCCCTATTGCAAGGACTGGCGTGGCCGCTATACCGGCACGGCCCTGGCGGTGGTACTGCCGGGCGATACGCGGCAGGTGGCCGAGGTGGTTGCGCTGTGCGCTGCAAACAATATTGCCATGGTGCCGCAGGGCGGCAACACCAGCCTGTGCGGAGCCTCGGTACCGCTGGCGGGAGAACTGCCGCAGCTTGTTGTTAACTTGTCGCGCATGAACCGCATCCGCAGCGTGGATGCCACCAACTACACCATGACCGTCGATGCGGGCTGCAAGCTGGCGGACCTGTATCAGGCCGCGGAACAGGCCGGCCGCCTGTTCCCGCTTGGCCTTACCGCCATCGCGCCGCATTGCGAGATCGGCGGCAACCTTTCCACCAACGCCGGCGGCGTCGGCGTGCTGCGCTACGGCAGCGCGCGCGACCTGGTGCTGGGGCTGGAAGTGGTGCTGCCGGACGGACGCATCTGGGAGGGACTGCGCAGCCTGCGCAAGGACAACACCGGCTACGACCTCAAACAACTGTTCGTTGGGGCGGAAGGCACGCTGGGCATCATCACCGCCGCCGTGCTGAAACTGTTTCCCCGGCCGCAATCCACGGCCACCGCCTGCATCGCGGTACGCGACCCGGCAGCGGCGGTCGAACTGCTCGCCCATTTGCGTGCGCATTGCGGCGACACCATCAGCGCCTTCGAACTGGTTTCACGCTCCTGCCTCGACCTGGTGTTCAAGAATATTCCGGATACCCATGAACCGTTCCCCGGCGACAGGCACGACTGGATTGTCATCGCGCAGCTCAGCGACGTGCTGCCGGAGCCGCTGGATGCGCCGCTTAGCGTTGCCCTGCAGGAATTCGACGAGCGCGTGCTTGAATACACTGTCACCACCGATCCGGCGCAGGCCGAGGCCTGGTGGAAACTGCGCAAGAGCATCAGCGATGCGCAGAAGATCGAAGGCATCAGCGTCAAACATGACGTGTCGGTGCCGGTCAGCCGCGTCGCCGAGTTTATCGAGCGCGCGAGCACCGAACTGGGTGGCGAATTCCCGGGCATCCGCATCGTCGCCTTTGGCCATATGGGCGACGGCAACATTCACTACAACGCCTCCATGCCGGACACCGCGCAGAATGCCGGCTTCATCTCCAATCACGAGCATGCAGTAAACCGTATCGTGTATGGCGTGGTGGCTCAACTAAACGGTAGCATCAGCGCCGAGCACGGCCTGGGCCAGCTCAAGCGCGAGGAAATCACCCGTTACAAGGATGCGCTGGAACTGGAACTGATGCGCTCAATCAAGCAGACTCTGGATCCGCACGGGCTGATGAATCCGGGCAAAGTGGTGTAAGGTAGGCAACGGGTAGCCGTTATTCAATTGTTCAGCAAAGGGGCACACATGGCAGGCCAGCCGGAAATTACCAACATGGCGTTGTTCTGCGATTTCGAGAACATTGCGCTGGGCGTGCGCGATGCCAAATACGCGCAATTCGACATCAAGAAAGTGCTGGAACGCCTGTTGCTCAAGGGCAGCATCGTGGTCAAGAAAGCCTATTGCGACTGGGAGCGCTACAAGGAATTCAAGGCCATCATGCACGAGGCGGCGTTCGAGCTGATCGAGATTCCGCACGTGCGCCAGTCGGGCAAGAACTCGGCCGACATCCGCATGGTGGTCGATGCCCTCGACCTCTGCTACACCAAATCCCATGTCGATACCTTCGTCGTCATCAGCGGCGATTCCGATTTTTCACCGCTGGTTTCCAAGCTGCGCGAGAACAACAAATACGTGATCGGCATCGGCGTGAAGGACTCCACTTCCGACCTGCTATCCGCCAACTGCGACGAATTCATTTTCTATGACGATCTGGTGCGCAAACAGGAAGCGAAGAAAAAGCAGGCGGCCAGGAAAGCGCCTGCGAAAGCAAAAGCCGAAGCCGCGAAACCGGCCGCAGCCAGGGGCGAAGACGACAAGAAACAGGAGGCCATGGATTTCCTGGTTGAGACCGTCGAGGGGCTGATTTCGGAACGCGGTTCGGACGAGAAAATCTGGGGTTCCATGGTCAAACCCACCATGCAGCGCCGCCGCCCCGGATTTGCCGAATCGGCTTACGGCTATCGCTCATTCAAGGAATTGATGGAGGATGCGCAGCGGCACAAAATGCTGGTGCTGCAGCGCGACGAGAAGTCGGGACAATATTCCATACGGTTGCCGGCTGAGGAATAATGCACGCCTGATGCGAACCGCTATAGTTTCATTATCAGACAGCCAGGGTTGTCTCACCCGATAAATCCTGGTACTTAATATTAACTGGTTTTCCAGGCCGCATCAGGACGCCAATTAGCCACCCAGCCGGGCAAATCAGCGCCTTCCATCGGGCGCGCAATGGCGTAGCCCTGAGCTAATTCACAGCCCAGCGATAGCAACAGAGTGCCATGGGCTGTGGTTTCAACTCCTTCTGCAATCACTTCGCGATGGAAGGCTGCAGCCAATCCAATCACGCCCTCTACAATAGCCAGATCATCCACGTCGCTGAGCATGTCACGCACAAAACTTTTGTCGATCTTGAGCAATTTGACGGGCAGGTGCTTCAGGTAGGTGAGCGAAGAATAGCCAGTGCCAAAATCATCCAGTGCAAAACGTACGCCAATCTCGTGGCACGCCTGCATGACTCCGGACACCTGGGTCATATCTTCCAGCGCGCTGGTTTCCAGTATTTCCAATTCGAATTGAGAGGGATTGACGTCAGGCTGTGCCACGAGCAATGCGGAGAGGCGTTCCACAAAATTTTCCTGCTGCAACTGAAGGGCGTCAATGTTCACGCTGACCGGAAGGTACAGTCCCGCTTCCTGCCATTCGGCCATTTGGGCCAGCGCCTCGGCTATCACCCACTCTCCCAATGTCACGCTGATCAGGTGGTTCTCGATGATGGGCAGGAAGGCGGCGGGTTGAAGCAGGCCGCGCTCAGGGTGGCGCCAACGTATCAGGGCTTCGGCACCCACAACCGCTCCGGTCCTCATGTTCACCTTGGGCTGGTAAAACAGCACGAATTCGCGCTGCTCGAGGCCGCGGCGGATGCGCTCGAAACTCTCGTGCTGAGTTACCACGGCCGTATCATGTGCAACGTCAAACAGGTGGTAACAGTTTTTGCCAGCCAGTTTTGCCTGATACATCGCCTGGTCGGCATGGCGCAGCAGCAAATCGGCATCTGCACCATCCTGCGGATAGAGCGTCACGCCTATGCTGGCAGAGACCTGTAATACAGTATCGCCAACTATTGCCGGATCGGAAGCGGCCTTCAACAGCCGCGCCAGCAGCGGTTCATAGTCCTGCGGTTGTTCCAGGTCAACCATCACCGCCACAAACTCATCGCCCCCGATACGCGCCAGAGTGTCCCCTTCGCGCAGTGCAGCTTTCATGCGCTGTGAAATGGTGATTAGCAGTTCATCGCCGATATTATGACCGCGAGTGTCATTTACCGCCTTGAAACCATCCAGATCAAGATAGGCCACAACCAGTGACTTATTGCTCCGTTGGCTATGCAGCATGGATTGCTGCATACGATCAGCTAGCAGTACCCGATTGGGCAGGTTGGTCAGCGCATCGTAATGTGCGATATGTTCGAGCTGTTGCTGGTGCTTCTTCATTGGTGTGATGTCTGTGAACAGGGCGACGTAGTTCAGTGTCTTCTTGTCTGCATCGCGCACGGCGCTGAGGGTGATCATTTCGGCAAATTCTTCGCCATTCTTGCGTTGATTCCAGATTTCCCCGTCCCAAAAACCCTTGCTGGTGAGATCACGCCACATTGCGGCATAAAATTCCGGCCCGTGCCGACCGGAGTTGAGCGTGCGAAGGTTCTGGCCCAGAGCTTCTTCACGGCTATAACCGGTGATTTGCGTGAAAGTGTCGTTGACATCAAGAATGGAGCCGGAAGCATCGGTGATGATAATGCCCTCGCGAGCGTGGGTGAATACACTGGCGGCCAGCCTGAGGCTGAATTCGGTTCGTTTGCGTTCGGTAACGTCCTGAACCATGGAAAGAACGCTGGTCGTAATGCCGTCAGGTCCTTTCAATGGGGTATTCGTCCAGTCACATATAATGGTTCGACCATCTTTGGTTATATTCTCGTTGACACTTTGCGCAGTCAACCCTCCCTTGAGCAAACGATCCCATATTTCATCTACAGCAGCCTTTGCCTCATACGGGACAATGAATTCATAAGGGTGTTTCCCAAGTGCTTCTGCTTCCGTGTAGCCGAAAATGGTAGTTGCAGCAGGATTCCATGTCATGACGCGAAAATCCTGATCCCAGACAATTAACCCGACAGGCATCCGGTCAATTTGCGTTTGCAGCCGGGTCTCTGCGGCCTGGATTGCAGACATCTGCTCATTGATTCGCCCCGTCATGGCGTTGAAGCTTCGAGCAAGATCGCCGACCTCGTCGTTGCGTTCAACCGGCAACGATTCCAGGGGGTCTCCAAGGACATGCTGCCGCACGGTCTGTGCCATCAGATTCAGCGGCTTTGCCAGTGCGCGCGCAAGTGCCAGTCCAATGAGCGTTGCCAGTGCAATGAACAACAGGGTGAGCTGGATTACGGACAGCCCCAGAACCTTGCTGTCTGCCAGCACGCTTTCCAGCGGCGTGTAAAGCCCGAGTATGGCGTAACGTTGCTGGTTAATGCCGCCGAAAGGGACCCGCATAAACGCCATCAGGGATGGGAATCCCAACATTTTCCCATTAGCTTGTTTAAGCATGGCCTGCTTTATTTTCCCTGCCAGGAGCGGCTTGATTTCCGGCAGGTCATTCTGGATCAGGAATTGCCGTCCCCGGTCGAACCCAAACGTTTTCGCAGGATCGGGATTTATCAGGTAATCCCCCTCATGGTTGGTCAGCAGTATCTTGAGCGCTGGAGGAAGGTTGGCACTGAGCTTGTCGAACAGGTCTTGCATGTCTACGTCAATGACGACAATGCCAAACGGGACATTATCTTGCGACCGGATCGGCATGGCGAGCCGGATGGTCGGTTTGTCAAAGGCATAATGTGCCCCGATTTCCTGATTGAGGGAAATATTCGACACATAGAATTGTCCGGCGGGCAGGTGCAGCGTTTCGAAAAAATAGGGGTAATATGCTTTTTCCTGCAAATCCCCCCGGGCAATGACTGCAATCTTTTCCCCATCTTTGCCCAGGCGGTCTGCCCTGACCAGTTCCCTGCCATGGTTTGCGGTGCCAATCAGCCGGATTTGCAAGTAATCCTTGCGTGCAGCCAGCAAACCGGAAAAAATATCGGCGAGCTGTTTTTCCTGGCTGCGCAGCGAAGCTGAATTTACGGGCTCGCCGGCTATCTGCTGCACCAGCGGCAGGGAAGCAATGAAACCCACATCGGCTGAAATATTCTTCAGCGAACCGCTGAAACGTTGTGCCAGAACCTGTGTAGCGGTGAGCAGCTTTTCCTGGGAGGACTGAATCAGCAAATTGCGGCTGCGGTCGTAAACATAATAACCAGTTAGCGCGGTGGATCCCGCTCCCAGCAGGGCCAGCCAGAACCCGAGCTTGATGCCTAAACTCAATCGCATATCGCGTCAGAATGCTTCAATGGGGTCGCCGGAAAGTATTTTGTCCCATAGCGCCTTGCGTCGGGATGGATTTTCCAGCGGTTCCAGCCAGATGATCTTGTCGCTGGGTGAACTTTCCGGGAAGGGCGTGATGGTGTTGGCCAGACCATGCACGGTAGTCAGGCGCTCGCTGACGGATTTTCCCAGTGTGTAGTTGATCCAGCTTTCCGCAAGCTTGCGGTCTTTCGCTCCGCTCGAAATCGCCCAGCAATCCAGCCAGGCCAAAGCGCCTTCCCGTGGAATTACGTAGCCGATGTCCGCTCCTGCATCCCTGAGTGCCTTCACTTGCTGCGTGCCATAGTTGGCGAATACCAGGGCAACGTTGTACTTTTTAAACCATGCAGTCGCTTCCTCGGTCGTTTTGTAAAACGTCAACACATTGCGCCGTAACTTGACCAGTTCTCTGGCCGCCTTGTTCAGTTCTGCATTAGTCATTCGAAAAGGGTTCTTTACACCCATAAATTGCCCTGCGAGGGTGAAATTATGGTTGCTGGTATTGAATGCGAGCACACGCCCCCGGTACTCCGGTGCCCACATTGCAGCAATCGACCGGGGCGGATGCTTGACCAGCTTGCGGTTATAGATCAGCCCCATTTCCGAGTAAGCATAGGGAACAGCATAAGTCTTGCCGTTATGGACGAGGCCCTTTATCGTTGCGTAATTCTGAAAGCGCGATAATTGCTGCGCGTGGTTGCTGATGTCGCCCATGTCAATCGGAACGCTCAGGCCATGGTTGATGTAGGTCTGCAACTCCGCCGTATTCACTGCAAATACGTCATAGTCACGGCCATTGTTCTTGAGCTTGTTCCACAGATCATCGTCGGAGTTTACATAGGTGACTTCAACTGTTGCTCCGCTTTGTCGCTCGAATGTGTGGACGATTTCCGGGTCTGCATAGCCATCCCAGGCAAGCACGCGCAATACCTCATTGGCAGATGCGCAGGGAGATGCGCCCAGCCCGAGAAAGGCGAGAAACAGGAAAATGAAGCGGCTATATTTATCAGGAAGCTTGATCATCTAAACTTGCATTCGAGAATTTTCAGGAGGCAAGGTGCGTTTTTTAAAAAATGCAAATTTAAGCATGTAATTATGGCACCTCCGGGAGAAAAGCGCCTAATGAAAACCCCGGCGCGGCCAATTAGTAATGTACTGGAGTACCTACCACTAAACCCGTCAGGCGCCAATGGGTACACGGCGGGTGTTAAAGCGCTAATCCTGAAGCGGCAAGTTCATCAACAAATCGATAGTGCCCAGATGATATAATCCGCGCCTCTCTTGTAGGCGTAACGCAATGTCCGTAGTCCTGAATTTCAGATGCCATCTTGCCGAACTGTTTGCGCAGGCCTTGCGCGAGGTTGCACCGGAACATGCCAATACGGCCATCCTGATCGAGCGCCCCAAGCTGGCCACACACGGCGACTACGCCTGCAACCTGGCAATGCAGCTGGCCAAACCGTTGCGCCGTTCGCCGCGCGACATCGCGCAGGCGCTGATGACGGCGCTGCCGCAGACCGATTTCATCGACAAGGTGGAAATCGCCGGGGCCGGTTTCATCAACGTCTTCATCGCCACCGCGACCAAGAGGCTGGTGGTACAGGGGGTGTTGCAGGCGGGCGCCGGCTACGGTCACGTCCATCTCGGTGGCGGCAGGAAGGTACAGGTGGAATTCGTTTCCGCCAATCCGACCGGGCCGCTGCACGTAGGCCATGGGCGCGGCGCTGCGGTGGGCGATTGCCTGTGCCGGGTGCTGCATGCAGCGGGCTGGGTGGTAACGCGCGAGTTTTATTACAACGACGCGGGCCAGCAAATCGACAATCTGACGCGTTCGGTGCAACTGCGCTGCAGGGGCCTGACGCCGGAACATCCGGAATGGCCGGAAGACGGCTACCGCGGCGATTACATTGTGGATGTGGCCAACGCCTACATGGCGAAAGAAAGCGTCGAAGCAGACGATCAGCATATCACCGGGACGGGCGATGCGGACGATGCCGAGGCGATCCGCCATTTTGCCGTGGCCTATCTGCGCCGTGAACAGGATATCGACTTGCGCGCTTTCGAGGTGGAGTTCGACGTATTTTCACTGGAGTCGGCGCTGTACACGGCCGGCAAGGTAGAGAAAGTGGTGAATACGCTTACTGCCAACGGACACACCTATGAGCAGGATGAGGCGCTGTGGCTACGCACCACCGAGTTCGGCGACGACAAGGACCGCGTGATGCGCAAGCGCGAGGGCGGCTATACCTATTTCGTACCGGACGTGGCCTATCACCTGGACAAGTGGCGACGCGGTTTCGAGCGCGTGATCAACGAGCAGGGCGCGGACCACCACTCCACCATCACCCGCGTGCGCGCCGGCCTGCAGGCACTGGGGGCCGGTATTCCGCAGGGCTGGCCGGAATATGTGCTACACCAGATGGTGACGGTGCTGAAAAATGGCGAGGAAGTGAAGATTTCAAAGCGCGCAGGCAGCTATGTTACGCTGCGCGACCTGATCGACGAGGTAGGCTGTGACGCGACACGCTATTTCCTTGCCGCCCGCCATCCCGATTCGCAGCTGGTGTTCGACATCGACCTGGCCAAGTCGCAGAGCAACGACAATCCGGTGTACTACATCCAGTATGCTCATGCCCGTATCCACGGGGTGCTGGCCCAATGGGGCGGCGACAGGCTGGCGCTGCATCACGTAGACCTCAGCGTGCTGGGTGACGGCTACGAAACGGCCCTGCTGCAGAGGATGATTGATTATCCGCAGGTAATCGAAACAGCGGCGCAGGAATTGGCACCACATCTCATCGCTTTCTACCTGAAAGAGTTGGCGGCAGATTTTCACAGCTACTATAATGCTTCGCGCTTCCTGGTCGAAGACGAGCAACTCAAGTTGGCCCGGCTGGCGTTGATTGCGGCACTGGCACAGGTGATACGCAACGGCCTGGATTTGCTGGGCGTGAGCGCTCCGGAACAAATGTAATAAAGGATAAGTGTATGAGCGGCAACAACGGTAACCGGTCTTCCACCCCGCACAAGGGCGGTTCGATGTTGGCAGGCATTCTGCTCGGCATGGTGCTGGGCTTGCTGATCGCGAGCGGTGTAGCGTGGTACCTCATGGAGCGGCCTAATCCATACGTCAGCCATGACCAGCGGCCCGAGCTAAGCGGGACACAACCCGCGCCTGCCGGTGAGCCGCAGGCCGCACCTGCCGGGCCTGCCACTGCGGCAAACGCCAATACACCAGCCGCGGGCGATAACGGCAAGCCGCGCTTCGAGTTCTACAAGGTACTGACCGACAACAAACAGGACGGCAGCCTGCCGGTCCAGCAGCCTGCCACGCAATCGCCGGCCAAGGCTGCGGCGAGCCAGAGCTATGTTCTGCAGGCCGGCTCGTTCTCCAACGAAGTCGATGCGGACAAGCTCAAGGCCAGACTGGCCTTGCTGGGTATGGAAGCCAGCGTGCAGACCGTGACCGTTCCCGACAAGGGAATATGGCATCGCGTGCGCCTCGGGCCGTACCGCAATGCGGATGAAATGAATAAGGCTCGTGCAATACTGAAACAAAATGGGGTGAACGCCACTCCAACGCATAACTGACAGGTCGCTCACCACCCAAGGAGGAAAACGTGAAATTTATCAAGCATTTTCTTGTGGTACTGGCCCTGCTGTGCGCCACCCAGGCATTCGCCGAACCACAGCTGGGCAAGGAATACAAGCTGCTGAACCCGCCGCAGCCCACGCAAACCGGCAACAAGATCGAGGTGCTGGAATTCTTCTTCTATGGCTGCATTCATTGCTATCACCTGCATCCAAAACTGAGCGCATGGGAGAAAACCATGCCCAGGGACGTGGAGTTGACTTATGTGCCGGTTGTGTTCCGTGAAAGCTGGGAGCCGATGGCAAATACCTATTACGCACTGGAACTGATGGGCAAACGCAACCAGAAGATCGACGACGCCCTGTACGATGCGTGGAACAAGAACAACATCGACCTCAGCGACGAGGCAAAGATAGGCGCCTTCCTGGCGCAGCACGGCGTGGACAGTAACAAGTTCCGCGAGTACTACAACTCGTTCACCGTGGAAACCAGGGTACTGCGCAGCAAACAGATGCTGCAGCTTTATCACATTACCGGCACGCCGACGCTGGTGGTGGACGGCAAGTACGTGATTGAGGGCCTGGAACCGGACGACATCATCAAGACGCTGAATGTCGTGATCGACCGGGTACGCAAGGAACACGCAGGTAAGCATTAAACCGAAGGAGGATCGCATGAGCAGCACCACTTCTCATGATCCTCAATTGGTGGTAATCACGGGTGCGTCGAGCGGCCTGGGCCTAGCGCTGGCGCACCACTATCTCGAGCGTGGCGCAATCGTCGCCACCATCGCCCGCCGCCGCGAACTGCTGCAAAATCTTTCCGAACAGTTTCCCGAACAAGTTCATGTTTATGCGCTGGATGTGCGCGACGCCGAAGCCATGCGGGCGGCAGCGCAGGATTTCATCGCCAGCCATGGCGTGCCGGACATTGTCATCGCCAATGCCGGGGTAAGCATCGGCACGCTGACTCGCCATGCCGAAGACAACGATGTGTTCCAGCATGTGATGGACGCCAACGTAATGGGTGTGGTCAAAACCTTCCAGCCGTTCGTGGAAGCCATGCGCAAGGCCGGGAACGGCCGTCTGGTTGGCATCGCCAGTGTGGCCGGCTTCCGCGGTTTGCCGGGTGCCGGCGCCTACTCCGCCTCCAAGGCCGCCCTGATTTCCTGTCTGGAGAGCCTGCGCATCGAGATGCGCAGCAGCGGCGTGAAGGTGGTGACCATCTGTCCCGGCTATATCCGCACCCCGATGACCGACATCAATCCCTATCCGATGCCTTTCATGCTGGAAGTTGACGACGCGGCGCGGCGCATTGCGCGGGTGATAGAAAGCGGCAAGTCGTTCGCCGTGGTGCCGTGGCAAATGGCATTGGTTGGGCACGTGCTGAAGCTCTTGCCGAACTGGTTGTACGATGCGCTGTTCAGTCGGGCGCCACACAAGCCGCGCAAAAAAGAATAATTTAGACCCGTTCCAAACGTAGCGAGCGCAGTAGTTTGGGGCAGGTTCTAGCCTGCAAGTTTCTTTTTGAGGATTTCGTTTAACTGGGTCGGGTTGGCCTTGCCCTTGCTGGCCTTCATCGCCTGGCCGACGAAGAAACCGAACAGCTTGTCCTTGCCGCTGCGGTACTCGGCGACCTGTGATGGGTTGGCGGCGATGATCTCGTCGACGATCTTCTCGATCGCGCCGCTGTCGGAAACCTGTTTCAGCCCCTTGGTCTCGATGATCGCGTCAGCATCTCCACCCTCGGCCCACATGGTGCGGAACACTTCCTTGGCGCCCGAGTTGGAGATGGTGCCGTCGGCGATGCGCTTCAAAATTCCACCGAGTTGTTGTGCGGAGATCGGACATTGCGCCATGTCCAGGCCATCACGGTTGAGCTGGGCGCTCACTTCGCCGCTGATCCAGTTGGCACATATTTTTGCCTGGCCGGGCGCTTCGTTAAGTGCGGCCTCGAAGAAGTCGGCCATCTCGCGCGAGCTGGTCAGTACACTGGCATCGTAGACAGTCAGCCCGTGTTCGCTGACGTAGCGCGCCTGCTTGTCGTGCGGCAGCTCCGGCAGTGTGGCGTGCACCTGCGCTATCCATTCCGCAGAAATTTCCAGTGGCAGCAGGTCGGGATCAGGGAAGTAGCGATAGTCGTGCGCTTCTTCCTTGCTGCGCATCATGCGTGTCTCGCCGGTGTCCGGATCGAACAGCACCGTGGCCTGCTGAATCTTCCCGCCGTCTTCCAGCGTGGCAATCTGCCACTGCACTTCGTAATTGATCGCCTGTTCGAGGAAGCGGAACGAGTTGAGGTTCTTGATCTCGCGCCGCGTGCCGAACGGCGTGCCGGGCTTGTGCACCGACACGTTGGCGTCGCAGCGGAACGAGCCTTCCTGCATGTTGCCGTCGCAGATGCCGATCCAGCGCACCAGCGTATGTAGCGTTTTCGCGTAGGCCACGGCCTCGGCAGCGGAGCGCATGTCCGGTTCGGACACGATCTCCAACAGCGGCGTGCCCGCGCGGTTCAGGTCAATGCCGGTCATGCCGTGGAAGTCTTCGTGCAGCGACTTGCCCGCGTCTTCCTCGAGGTGGGCGCGAGTGAGGCGCACGGTCTTTTCGTAGGCTTCCTGTTTGCCCTGTGCCGGCACCTGGATCGCAAGCTGACCCTGACCGACCACCGGCAGGTCGAACTGGCTGATCTGGTAGCCCTTGGGCAGGTCGGGATAGAAATAATTCTTGCGCGCGAATACCGAGCGCGGTGCGAGATGCGCGCCAGTGGCCAGGCCGAACTTGATCGCGCGCTCGACTGCACCCTTGTTCAGTACCGGCAGCACGCCGGGCAGTGCGATGCTCACCGCGTCGGCCTGCGTGTTCGGCTCGGCGCCGAACGCGGTCGAGGCGCCGCAGAAGATTTTGCTACGGGTCGAAAGCTGCGCATGCACTTCCAGGCCGATGGCGATTTCCCAGCTCATGATGCCACCTGCAGACCTTGCGGCGCTTGGCTGTGCCAGTCGGTCGCCAGTTGGTATTGGTGCGCGACATTCAGCATGCGCGCCTCGTCGAAATAATTGCCGATGATCTGCAGGCCGACCGGCATATCGTTGTCGCCGAAACCGCACGGGATCGACATGCCGGGCAGGCCGGCCAGGTTGACTGCAATGGTGTAGATGTCGGACAAATACATCTGCACCGGGTCGTCGCCCTTCTCGCCGAGCTTGAATGCCGTGCTCGGACTGGTTGGCCCCATGATCACATCGCACTGTTTGAACGCCTCGGTGAAATCCTGCGCGATCAGGCGGCGGATCTTCTGCGCCTGCAGGTAGTAGGCGTCGTAGTAGCCGTGGCTCAGCACGTAAGTGCCGATCATGATGCGGCGTTTCACTTCCTCGCCGAAACCCTGTGCGCGGCTCTGTTCGTACATGTCGGTCAGGTCGCTGTATTCCGGGGCACGGTAGCCGTAGCGCACGCCGTCGAAGCGCGACAGGTTGCTCGATGCTTCGGCCGGCGCCAGCACGTAGTAAACGGGGATAGACAGTCTGGTGTTGGGCAGGCTGATCTCGACCACGGTAGCGCCGAGCTTTTTGTATTCGGCGATCGCCGCCTCCGCCGCCTGCGCTACGTCGTTGCCCAGGCCTTCGGCGAAGAACTCTTTCGGCAGGCCGATGCGCAGGCCGCTCAAGGGCTTTTCGAGGCCGCGCGCGTAATCTTCCTTGTCGCGCTGCAGGCTGGTGGAATCGCGCTCGTCGAAGCCGGCCATGGTATTGAGCAGCAGCGCCAAGTCCTCCGCGCTGCGTCCCATCGGGCCGGCCTGGTCGAGGCTGGAGGCGAATGCGATCATGCCGTAACGTGAGCACACACCGTAGGTCGGCTTCAGGCCGGAGATTCCGCACAGCGCCGCAGGCTGGCGGATCGAACCGCCGGTGTCGGTGCCGGTGGCCGCCGCGCATAGCCGCGCAGCAACTGCCGCCGCGGTGCCGCCGGAACTGCCGCCGGGCACGCGCGACTGATCCCACGGGTTTTTCACCGGGCCGTAGTGCGAAGTCTCGTTCGACGAGCCCATCGCGAATTCGTCCATGTTGGTCTTGCCGAGATTCACTGCGCCGGCGTTGTTGAACTGCGAAATCACGTGCGCGTCGTAGGGCGAGACGAAGTTATGCAGCATTTTCGAACCGCAGGTGGTGAGCCAGCCCTTGGCACAGAAAATGTCCTTTTGTGCGACCGGGATGCCGGTCAGGGCTTCCGTGTTGCCTGCCGCGAGGCGTTCGTCGGCCGCCCTGGCCTGGGCCAGGCTGATCTCGGGGTTCACCGTGATATAGGCATTCAGCGCCGGGTTGAACTGGGCGATGCGGTCGAGATAGAGCTGGGTCAGTTCGACGCTGGAAATCTTTTTGGCGCGCAGGGCATCGCCGAGTTGTTTCAGGCTGGAATTCATCATGCTGAATTACTCGATGACTTGCGGAACCAGATACAGGCCGGCTTCCACCTGCGGTGCAACCGACTGGAACAGTTCGCGGTGGTCGCTTTCGGTGACTTTGTCTTCGCGCAGGCGCTGAGTTACATCCTGGGCGTGCGACATCGGTTCGATTCCGGCAGTGTCCACCGCCTGCATTTCGGCGATCAGGTCGAAAATGCCGGAAAGCTGGTTGTGGGCGATTTTGACCTCGGTTTCGGTCATCGCCAGCCTGGCCAGGCTGGCTACCTTCTTAACGTCGTCGGTACTGAGGGACATGGCTACAATTCTTTGCTGAAACGTTTATTGAAATGAGCGTAATAGGGTATCATAAACACCTTTAAGGGCGTACTTCCTGTACGCCTTCGTTACGACTTCTCAGGGACGAACATGTTTGGTTTATTCAACGGTTATTTTTCCAACGACCTGGCAATTGATCTTGGTACCGCCAACACGCTGATCTGGGTGCGCGGTCAGGGCATCGTGCTGGACGAACCTTCGGTGGTGGCGATCCGCCAGGAAGGCGGCCCCAACGGCAAGAAGGTGATCCAGCAGGTCGGCCTCGCCGCCAAACAGATGCTGGGCCGCACGCCGGGCAACATCACCGCCATCCGCCCGATGAAGGACGGCGTGATTGCCGACTTCACGGTGACCGAGCAAATGCTCAAGCAGTTCATCAAGAAAGTGCACAAATCCAGCATCTTCAGCCCCAGCCCGCGTATCGTAATCTGTGTGCCCTGCGGTTCCACCCAAGTGGAACGCCGAGCCATTCGCGAATCGGCATTCGGCGCCGGTGCGCGTCGTGTGGAACTGATCGAGGAGCCGATGGCGGCGGCGATCGGCGCCGACCTGCCGGTGGAAGAAGCGACGGGTTCAATGGTGGTGGACATCGGCGGCGGCACCACCGAGGTCGGCGTGATCTCGCTGGGCGGTGCAGTGTATTCCGGTTCGGTGCGTGTCGGTGGCGACAAGTTCGACGAGGCGATCATCAACTACATCCGTCGCAACTACGGCATGCTGATCGGGGAAACCACCGCCGAGCAGATCAAGAAGGAAATCGGTTCAGCCTTCCCGGGTTCCGAGGTGCGCGAGATGGAAGTGAAGGGTCGCAACCTGGCCGAAGGCGTGCCGCGCAGCTTCACCATTTCCAGCAACGAAATTCTCGAGGCGCTGACCGATCCGCTGAACAGCATCGTCAGCGCGGTGAAAACCGCGCTGGAACAGACCCCGCCGGAACTGGGCGCGGATATCGCCAGCAAGGGCATGGTGCTTACCGGTGGCGGCGCGCTGCTACGCGACATCGACCGGCTGCTGATGGAAGAAACCGGGCTGCCGGTGGTGATCGCCGACGATCCGCTGACCTGCGTGGTGCGTGGTTCCGGCAAGGCACTGGACCGCATGGATAAATTTACCAACATCTTCACCAGCGACTGAGCGCGCATGTATTGATGCCACAGACCCCCGAAGCAAGGAATGGAACATACTGAATCCGTCCGATTTTTCAATCGCGGGCCAAGTCCCGCTGCCAGGCTGGTTTTCTTTTCCCTGCTTTCCCTGCTGCTGCTGTTCGTCGATGCGCGCTACCGGTACCTGGAGTCCACGCGCAATGTGCTCGCCACGCTGGTCTATCCGATACAACGACTGGCCACGCTGCCCATCACGCTATGGTATGGAGCCGACGAATTCCTCACCACACAGACCGGCCTGATCCGCGATAACGACCAATTGCACGAACAACACGTGGCCGACGTCGCGCGCCTGCAGCAATTGCAGATGCTACAGGCGGAAAATGCGCGTCTGCGCAAATTGCTGGGCGTGCAACAGCGCTCGGAATACCGGATGCAACTGGCCGAGGTGATTTATGTCGCACGCGATGTTTTCCAGCGCAAGCTGTTCGTCGACAAGGGCAGCCAGGCCAATATCCAGGCGGGGCAGATCGTGATGGATGACAACGGCATTATCGGTCAGGTCACCCGCGTCTACCCCTGGCTGTCCGAAGTAACCCTGGTCACCGACAAGGACCATGCCGTACCGGTGCAGATCATGCGCAGTGGACTGCGCGCGATCGTGTTCGGTTCGGGCGATACCGGCGATTTGTCGCTGCGCTACATGCCGGTCAATGCCAACATCCGGGAGGGCGATGAGCTGATCACTTCCGGCATCGACGGCACCTACCCGCCGGGCATACCGGTGGCCAGGGTGACCCATATCGAGCGCGATCCGGCCTATCCGTTTGCGCGCATTCGGTGCTCGCCGGTTGCCGGCGTGAACGATCAGCGTTTCCTGCTGATTCTGTCGGGCGAGCGCAAGCTGCCGCCACGGCCTGAGGCCGCAGGCGACGGTGTGCGCGGCAAAGGCAAAAAGAGCAGGAGGAAAATGCTGCCGTGAGTACTGTCTTTCCCAAGGATCGCGAATTCCTGCTGCCGGCAAGCCCGCTGTTCATCGGACTGAGCCTGCTTGCCGCGCTGATGCTGGACTGGCTGCCGTGGAGCGGCCTGTGGTTGACGCTACGTCCGGATTTCGTGGCGCTGGTGCTGCTTTACTGGTGCACCCATAAACCCTACCGCGTCGGCATCGGCATTGCCTGGGCAATGGGCATCCTGTCTGACGTGGCGGATGCCAGCCTGTTCGGCCAGCATGCGCTGGCCTATGCCGTGCTGGCATTTGGCGGCATCGTGCTGCACCGGCGGGTGCAGATGTTCGACCTGCGCCAGCAAACCATGCAGATCTTTCCGCTGATGCTGGCCTGTTACGCGGTCTATGCCGCGGTGCACTGGCAATTGCACGGCTATATTGCCTGGGAATATTTCAGTGGCAGCGTGACTTCGACCTTGCTGTGGGCGCCGCTGACCCTGTTGCTGCAGGCGCTACGCCGTCCGCATGTCGAAGATGAGCTGTAATTGCAGGTCATGAAGCGCCGCGTCGAGATCAGGAACCACCAGCGCGAGATTTACTATTTCCGGTTGCGCCTGGCGCTGAGCATAGGATTCGTACTATTACTACTGCTGGTTCTGCTGGGCCGCTTCTTCTACCTGCAGGTGGTGCGCCAGAGCCATTTCTCCACCCTGGCGGAAAACAACCGCATCTCGGTGCTGCCGATCGTGCCCAACCGCGGCCTGATCCTCGACCGCAACGGCGTGGTGCTGGCGCGCAACTATTCCGGCTATACGCTGGA
>CAZMSI010000014.1:0-15475 GCA_964568895.1 uncultured Sideroxydans sp.
TGGAGTGCAGAATCAGACGGGTGGAGTCGGCCTTGGGGTCGCAGCCGACGATCAGGATTTTCTGGCCCATTTCAGCGAGGGCCGCCAGGGTATTTTGGGAGGTTGTGGACTTACCAATACCACCCTTGCCGTAAAATGCGATTTGACGCAGCGGTGCATTCATTGTTCATCTCCTTAAGGTTATAAAACAAACTTTCACTCAATAAATTTGGTGCTGTGCGAGGTGTCGATGCCAGCCTTCGAATATGTGCAGTCGTCAAAAGCCTGCTTCAGCATCTCTTGCACTTTCATCTGTCCCGCGCCCTCTACCTAGCAACCTGCGTGCCAACGCGAATATATTTTTTAATGTATTGTTTTATAGCAGTAAAATTTATTTTTCCTGAGGCTGAAAATTGCCGATTCGGATGTAGTGATACATACAATTTCGAACAATTTGTGGGGTTAATGTCCTCTCTGGGGTGAGAAGCTGGAATCAGGGCGGGTATATTTCATGGCGGCAACCCGGCATTAGTTGACCTTTTTATATAGGTATTGTCTAATGCGTATCAAATTCATTTTATTTTTGGGAAACAGGAGGCAAACAATGGAATTACCGGAACGTGATGGAGATGGGTATCTAGTAGATATGGGTGATTGGACACCGGAAATAGGGCGTGCCATGGCGGAGGCTGATGGCTATTCGCTTGATGATATGAAGTGGTCGCAAATTCTGAAAGCCCGGGAATATTACGAGGACATGGCAAGTGTGCCGCCGATACGCAAATTTGCCAAATACCTTGGCCAGGATCAGAAAGAACTTTTTGAACTATGGATGACAGGGCCAATGAAACCGATCACCAAATATGGAGGGTTACCCAAACCGACTGGTTGTGTTTAATTACGAGGCACTTTCAATCATAAAGGGGGGCTTGGCCTCCCTTTATTTTTTCAACTAAAGAAGAATGTAAATATCCTTAATTCCTGCCTGGCATTCGTGAGGTAAATCTACCACGGGATGAAATTCAGTCGCCGCATGTTTTCAAGCCATCCCCCTTTGCTTTACTAGTTATTTATACTGTTTATATTAAGTGTCTTATCTGTGTAGGCATTGGTGTCTATTTATACAGATAGATTTTAATTCTGAATATCCTATTTATCTGTATATAACATATGAATTATTACAGTTATTAATTTGTAATAAATTTACTTGACTTGTACTGTCCATATAGTACATTATTGGACAGTATAATTATGGTGGTAAAGGGGATATAACATCATGTTGACCAGTTTTGAGGTGATGCAGGCGGCAAAAATATCCAGGGCGACACTTAATAACTACATCTCGCAGGGATTGTTGCCGCAGCCTGTTGTGAAAATCCCCGAGCCGGGAGCTTCAACCAGAGCTCGCCAGATTGGTTATTTTCCCGATGACGTGTTGGCGCGTCTGGAACATATCAAGCAATTAAAAAAACAGGGGCAATCCATGGCAGAAATATCCAGGCAGCTTGAGACAGAAGACCGCAAGATTACTGAGACTGGTTCAGGGGGGGCTGTTCACAACCCGCCTGTTTCACCTCAATCCAACGAACTTAAACTTACGATTGACCATATTCCGTTTCCAGCCTACATGGTCAATTACAACCTTGAGATAACCTGGTATAACGAAAATGCCCGTACCAGCCTGCTGGGCGGCTTCGAGTCACTTCCCGCAAATATAAGAGACCGAAATATATTGTCGTTCTTGCTGAAGGGGGAGGCCGGCAAGCATGCAGAAAATCAGGAGGGGTTACTACAATTCTTTCTTTTGTTGGGTAAAGGTCGGCTTTCACGGGTCGACTTGATGGGGGTGCTCAAGGGCCAGCATGCAAATAAAACCACAATGCCCGCGGATTCGCAGCAGGATGCATATACCCAAGGCACGTTGATGCGGCTACCACTTGATTTATATATTGAAAATGGGGAGGTCGCTCATTACAACGTCTATATTTCCTATTACCGGGAAGGAATGCTGCTTATCCATCAGCCAGGAACCATTAATAACGACAGTTTGCTGAACCTGCTGGGACAGCGAGATGAGGTAATTCGCAATCTCTTGAAAAAGAGGCTGCCCGTACTGACGGATGTTGTAGCGCTTGTTGCAGATCTTCAGAACTCTGTACGCATCTGTACCGAACTTCCGCCCGAAGAATATTTTGAATTGATCAATCAGATATGGTCCACCATGGAACCGATCTTCCGCCAGTACTATGGCACCCATGGCAAGCATGTGGGAGATGGCATGGTGTACTACTTTTTCCCCCAGCCGGACTGTAATTATGCTTTCAATGCCTTGCTGTGCGCGCATGAATTAAAAGCTGCCATGCGCAAGTTAAGCAAGGAATGGCAATTACGGAAAGGGTGGCTAAATGAGCTGTATCTCAATACCGGCCTGAATGAAGGACAGGAATGGCTGGGTATTTTCCATCTCGAAACAAAGGTGGAATTTACTGTACTTGGGGATACTATCAATCACGCAGCACGTTTGTCTGACTTCGCGAGAGGCGGCTCGATCTGGGCAACCAAAAACCTGCTTAGCAAGCTGACGCCAGAAGAGCGGAGGCGCATCAGATATGGCATTCGCCGCAAAGATGCTGATGGCCGTGAAATTCTTGTGGGTGCAACTTATTCCAGGATTACAGAAATGCTGGATATAGACGCGCCGCGCAATGACAAACTCTACGATATTGCAGGCCTGTCCGTAACCGAGGTTATTGAAATCGGCCCCGCCTGATGCGGTGCATCCCATTTTTATTCCACTTAAATAATCGGTTACATTAGCCATTTCGGGTGCAGTAGCATGACGGACCGCTCAGCAGCTTGAGCCAGCCACCGCCACGTGCCGTCAGTTTGAACGCGCATCACGTCCCGGTACTAGTGGTCGAAAACGAGGCCTCTACAAGTTTGTCGTTAGCCTGATGCATCTCCTTGCAGCATATCCAGCGAGTGGTTAAAGTGCTGCATGGTCACCGAAATTTTCCATCGTTACCTGATGATCGTTGTCGCCTGCATCGCGCTACTGGTAGGCCTGCAGCTTCCCAACCTTGCAGACCAGTACGAAAAGCGGGTAGACGCGCACCTGCGCGAGGTCACGATCAATTTCCAGCCTTATCAGAAAATAGCCGACAAGTATTTCAGCGGCAGCATCGAGAAACTGATTGAGTTCCACCGCCAGAGTGGACAAAAGCCTTTCCAGGAAGAGGGTGCAGCAGTTGAAAAGATGTATCAGCGCAAACTACGCTTTGAAGCCGAAATGTCGGCGTTGAAAACCAGCTTGCCATACAGGATCGTGCATATCCTGTTTAACGGCGACCAGGAAATACGGAGCGAAACCCTGGCACAGTATAGCTATACCGTTCCGCTCAATCAGGATGCGCTTGTGGTTGGCGCCGTCATTGCGGCAGCAACCTTGCTGGCGCTGGAACTGCTGCTGGCCGTAGCACGTCTGGCAACGCGCCTGGTGTTCAGGACGCAAGGAGAGGGAATATAAACAGGCTTGATCCGTGGTTGGCTCGGCTTACTCATCATTTTACATAATATACATTATGCGCAAATAAAAGATGGCGCGAAATGCGCTGGGGCGGCCTCGGTCTGAAGTTTCTATTGCCCTGTGCGATCCTTGTCCTGCTGTGGGGTCCTGGTCACGAGATTCAGTGGCGGTGCCGTCCCGTCCTTTGCCTGACCCGGATAGACGGTGATGTGCGGATACGGAATTTCGATGCCTTGCTCGTCGAACGCCTGCTTCAGACGTTTGAGATATTCGCGACGTACACCCCATTGTTCCAGCGGCGGCACCTTGAAACGGCAGCGGATGACCACGGCAGAATCATCCAGTTTGTCGACGCCGGCCATTTCGATGGGCTCGAGTATCTTGCTGCTGAATGCGGGATCGCCGGCCAGTTCGGCTCCTACGCGTTTCATGATTTCCATTACCTCGTCCATGTTTTCGCGGTAGGCAACCCCGACGTCGATCACGGCAAAGGCAAAGCCCCGGCTCATATTGGTTACGGTAGTGATAGTGCCATTGGGGACGAAATGGACATTACCCTCATAGTCGCGCAGCTTGATATAGCGCAGGGTAACTTCCTCTACCAGGCCGCCCTTGTCGGCCACTGCTACCACATCGCCCTGCCTGACCTGGTTCTCGAGGAGGATGAAAAAGCCGGTGAAATAGTCCCTGATCAGATGCTGGGCCCCAAAGCCGATGGCCATGCCGACCACGCCGGCGGTTGCCAGCAGGGGGCCGATGGAGATGCCCAGTTCGCCCAGCAACAACATGCCTGCAACGACGACGATAACCACCGAGGCAACGTAGTGAAACACCTGCCCCAGGGTTTCGATACGTTTGAGTTCTTCCGGGTTGTCTGCTGCCTGACCGCCAAGATAGGCCTTAAGCATGCGGATGGCACGCCGGGCCAGTCGCTGCGCAATCCAGGCCAGGATCAGGATCAGGACAATATGCAGCGCAACCTCAGAATATTGCCACATATACTTGTAATATATATCCATTTTGTCTGCCTAGCGTTCTATTTTTTCCGCCAGTGGTCTGTACTGGAGATGGTAAAACATATCCAGGTAACAGGACATTTCTTCCCGATCCAGGTCGCTGACAAACTTCCAGAATCCATAGATTCGTGACAAGGTCATCATTCGCTTGGCATAAAGCTTCCAGGTATAACGGGCGGCAACGCGGTTCAGCGCTCCCTGCGACACCCTTTCCCACTCGCCCGGATCGGTCGCGCAATGCTCGAGAAAATCCGCCATCAAATCTGCTGCCTTGTTTCCCTGGTTAGGATCGATGTGAAAACCGGAACGGTTGTCCTGCACGATCTCGCTCGGCCCGCCGTGGCAGGTAACGAAAGCCGGAAGGCCTGACGACATGGCCTCGATAATAGTCAGGCCGAAAGCTTCAAAAAGTGCCGGCTGAACGAAAATCCCGCGGTAATCGGCGATGGTGCGATATAGCTCCCCTACCATATTTTTGGACAAACGCATGCCCAACCAGCGCACCTGCCCTTCCAGCCCATGACTGTCGATGATCTGGTGCATAAGCCGGATTTGCTCTTGTTCTTCATGATCGGATGAATACCCAGGGTCGATATGACCGCCGACTATCAGCAGGTTCGCACAATTGCGCAATCTTTCGGAATTGGCATACCACTCTACCAGTCCGGTGAGGTTTTTGATGCGGTCCATCCGGGCGACGCTGAAAATAATCGGTTTGTCGCGATCACTGAATGTACCGCGGAATTGCACACCGGACGTTTTTGTTCCGAAAATCAGTTCTTCGATTTCCTGACGTAATGCTTCCAGCCGGCGGTCGGTTTCGCTGTAAGGGAAATAGACATTCTCATCCGCACCCGGGGAAACGATATTGAACTTGGGATCGAACAAGTCGATACCATCGACAACCCGGTACAGGCCGGGCATGGTGTACGTTCGATAACTGCCATACTGCCCCACCGTTTCTTCGGTACCTGCTATTTCCTGATAGGTGCTGGTGATGATGAAATCGGCAGTATTCATGGCAATCAGGTCGGCGGTGTACTGACAGGCAAAATGGTATTGCTCGTCGTTTTCACGCCAATACAGATCGGAATGCAGATATTTTGTTTTTTCCAGCGCATGCGCAATGTTGCACTGCGTTACTTTCAGCCGCTTGCAGAGCAATGACGCAACCAGGTTGCCATCGGAATAGTTGCCGATGACAAAATCGGGACGTGCTCCAAGCTCGGCCAGCGCCTCCCGCTCCACATCCACAGCAAAATCTTCAAGGTAAGGCCATATTTCAAAACGGGAGATCCAGTTTTGCACAACTTCCCCGTTGGGGCGACGGAATGGCACCCGCAGAATCCAGGTGTTTTCGCAACCACTGATTTTTTCCAGGCGCTGGTTGCACGAGGTTTGTCCGGCTTCCGGGATCAGCCGGGTGACGATCAATATCTTCGGCTCCACCGGCACGCCCTGGCGGGCCAGGCTGTCGCGCATCTCGCTTTCCAGCGCACGCACCTGGTCGAGGATATAGACCACCTGCCCGCCGGTGTCCGGCAAGCCGAGCACCTTGTCCTGGCCGAAATAGCCATGCGGTGAAATGACCAGCAATCGGGAGATCATCGGAATACGCGACAGGAAGGCCTCCAGATCAGTGGGGGCCGGCGCTTCCAGAATATCCAGCAACAGGTTCATGGTTTCGACCACCCGCCCCGCCTTGTCTCCCCAGCCCGGATAGAATCCCAGCTTGTCGAGTTTTTCGGAAAATTGCGCCCATGGGGTTTCCTCGTCCAGCCTTTCCACATCAGTGATGGCGCGACGCAGTGCATTGCGCAACGCGGAAACTTCGCGGAATTGATTGCCGATCATTAACTGCTGGCCATCGATGGCATGCACTGTGAGGAAATGCAGCAACTTGCTTTCGCCTTCGCGTGTCCGGCTAAACATGTCGCTGGCCAATTGACGATTCAGGAACAGCACGCCCTGGCCGATGGACCGCCGTTCCTTCAGTTTGGGGAAATGCCGCCCGAATGGTGCAAAGTCGATTTCCAGTGTTTTGGAAGGATCCTGCACATTGTCGATACGCGCTTCCTTGAAGCGCAGGAATTCCGAGGTGCTCACCTCCTCTATCGCCAGCGATTCCTCATTAATGCGCAGGTAAACCCACTGCGCCGTCTCCGGACGCAACGCGAAGTAGGCCCACGGCATATGGAAAACACCTTCCTGCAGATGGGCCACGAACTCGCCCAGCGTGGAATCGGCCAGGTCGTCCCGGCTGATTTCCTCGCACATGGCGGAAAATTCGTCGCGTAGATCGGATTGCAGCAGGAACGGGCGCTTGGCCGCAAAAAAACGGTGCAACAGGGCATAAACCGTATCCCGGTTGTCCTGCGCATACAGTGCCAGGTCCTCAGTCATAGTGCGGGTTCCGTCTGTTCGTTCAGTATTACCAATTCATCAAATCCGTAGTGATGGATGCCTTCAAGAATACCCCTGCTGCAGGGTTCCTGGGCAAAATATATCTGTTCGAGTCCGCGCAGCGATTCGAGTTCGGCGCTGTAGTTGCCGACCACCACGCCCAGCGTGTCGCCACGCAGCATTTCCTTGTCGTTGCCGGAATCCCCAGCCACCAGGAAGTTCTTCAGCGGCAAGCCCCATTTGTAGGCCAGGTAGCGTATCGCATGCCCCTTGGAGGCGCGTACCGGCAGCACGTCGAGGAAGGCTTCGTGCGAATAGACCAGTTGCGCAAACAGGCCGCGCTCACGCAAATGGCGGTTAATCTGAGTCAGCGGCGGCATCAGTTCGGGATTCACGTTATAGCTCAACTTGAATTCGCGCTGATTTTCCATCGCCTGCAATTCCAGCCCCGGCACGCCGGACATCGCTTCCGCCAGCGATTCGCGGCGCCATTTGTAGCGGATGTGATTGGCCCAGCCGGCATCCGGCACCAAGCTCTGGCCGTAATTGATTTCGGTGCCGACCGAGGTCACCAGGATGTTCGGGATCGGCACGGCCCAGCTTTTCAGCACCTTGACCGTGCTTTCCAGCGAACGTCCGGTGGCAATGCCGAAGGCCACGGAATGTTCGTGCTCGCGCACCCAGGCAATCAGGGCTTCCAGTCCTTCCTGGTCGCCGATCAGGGTGTTGTCGATATCCGACATCAGCACCCTTTGCCATTGCAAGCGCATCGGTGCTGCGCCGTTGTGGTAGGCATAAGCCAGGTGACGGCGCACGCGCTTGCGGTCGCGTCGCATCAAATGGCGCAGCTCCCGCATGTATTTGGCAACATGCGCATCCCAGTTGTAATGGCGCTTGACGCCAATCACCCCCTGCTTTGACCATTTGCGCCATTGTTGCAAATCCAGCAGAGCCTTGTTCAAACCCTCTGCAATCGCCGCCGGGTCGAGCGTATTTACCAGTAAACCATTTCGACAGTTGTTTACGATATCTTTTGGTCCGCCGTCGTCCGGCGCAATGAACGGCAAACCACTGGCTGCAGCCTCGATCAGGGTCAAGCCAAACGGCTCGGTCAGTGCGGGATTGACGAATATGCCACGGCTTCGTGCCGCCAGGCGATATAGTTCCGGCACGTTATCGCGATTGTGATGTTTGGGAAAAGCCACTTTTCCCCATAAGTCATAGCGGTCAATATCCAGCAGCAGGTCGTTCAGCACGCGCTGCTGTTCCTCAGCCATATCGCGTATATCTTCACGGTTCCCCGCCACGACGACCAGATTCGCCATTTCCTGTATGCGACGGTCGCTGCCGTATGCCGCAAGCAGACCGTCCAGATTTTTGCGGCCTTCGGGGCGACAAATGGTCAGGATCATGGGTTTTTCAGGTTGCGATAAAAAGCGATCAACTTCCTGCTGAATCCAGGAGGTAACCCTTTTGCGTCCCACGGGCGGCGAAAAATTTGAGGTGTCTATACCCGGCGGAATAACGACACAACGGCGAGGATCGGTGCTTTGATACATGCCATATTGTTGCTCGATTTCCTGGCGCGTGCTGGTCACCACCAGCGAGGCATGCTTCAGGATGTTTTCCTCAACGGCAATCCGGTGTGCAAAGTTGAATTGACGCTCGATAGTCTGCTCCTTGCGTCCGCTGGCCAGCAGTCTCTCGCGCTTGGGTCGCCCCAGTGAATGCCCTGTATGCACCAGCGGGACTCCCAGTAATAGCGAAAGCTGCCGCCCCACGTAGCCGGCGTCGGCATAATGAGTATGGATCAGATCGGGTAAGCGTTGCTGTTTGCGCAGGGAATGAAGACAAAGATCGACCATCTGGTCGAGGTAAGGCCACAATGCTTCTTTGCGCAGGTAGCGTTTGGGGCCACATCGCAGGCGCAGGATGCGCGCCCCATCACCCAGTTCTTCCTCCGGCCTGGCATAATCCGGCGACACCGATGGATCGTCAACCAGGCGGGTCAGCAGATCGACCCGCTCAACTTCACGGTGGCGGGCCAATGCGCGGGCCAGTTCAACCACATAGAGGGATTGGCCGCCGGTGTCGGCATCACGCCCCAACTCCAGGTTTTCGCCCCGGATCAGGCCGTGCACACTGATCATTAGAATGTACAGAGGGTTTTCGTTTTCGACTTGTCGGGTGGACATTTTTTCCATTCTTCCAGAAAAGGCGCATAAAAATCCTGGTCGGGCGGAATAGCGCCGCGTATTCCGCATACGGCGGCAGCAAAGGCATTTGCCCGGGACAGGATCGAGGCAATCGGCCAGCCACTCAGCATTCCAAAAATCAGTACCGCGGAAAATCCGTCTCCTGCTCCGACAGTATCCACCATTGGCTGTTCCATTGTCTGCCCGGATGCGCGCGCTAGCTTGCCGCTCCCGGAAAGTTGCCATGCACCCTGCTCGCCGCAAGTGACCAGCAACCGTTCCAGATTGAACCGGTGGACAAGCGCCGCCGCCTGCTCTTCAATAGTATTGTCCGGTATTTGCAGCAATGCAGCCACTTGTAACAACTCATCTTCATTCATCTTGGCGATGTCCGCCCGCTGCAGCGATCTTTCGACTGTGGACAGGTCATACCACGGATCGCGCAAATTGAGATCCAGAAACCGTGGAGCCTTGCTGCTGCGCAACAACGCCGTCAGTGCTTTTCTTGAGATTACACAGCGTTGAGCCAGAGTACCGAAATAGATCATTTTCGGGCGTACTGCGAGCGTGATCATGTGGACCAGGCCCGCATGAATATAATCATATGCCCGGTCCGGCAATATTTCGAAGCGATGTCCATGTCCTTCGGTATGTACGGCAACCTGCCCACTGGGGTGCGCCAGATCGTTCTGCACCCCGCGATCATCCATGCCGAAGCGCGCCATGGCTTCCAGCAATTCGTCGCGGATCGCATCGTTGCCTGTTCGCGTTATCAACAGCGGATATAGCCCGAATGCCTTCAGGTGGCGCGCGACATTGAATGGCGCGCCTCCCAGCACTCTCCTGTCCGGAAATACATCCACCAGAACTTCTCCAAACAGCGCAACCACTTTTTGCCTGGATGGAATTTTTAATACGTCATGCAATTTCTTTCCTTAAAGTTTTAATGTCACCTGGATCAGAAATTAATTGGGAAAATGAATATATTTGAGCAAATATTGTAGCATAAATCATACTGAATCAGTATTTTACTGCCACATAGCGCAGATCATGCCGCTTATGTTGGATTAATGATAGCCCGTCTTGAACAGGCGGTGAAAATTGAAAGTGGTCGCCATCGCGACCTGTTCGAGGGGGATATTGCGTAGCGTTGCGATTTCCTCCGCCACATACTTGACGTAGGCTGGCTGGTTGAGCTTGCCCCGAAACGGTACAGGTGCAAGATAGGGCGCATCGGTTTCGATCAGCATGCGCTCAAGCGGAATATGGCGGGCAACATCCTTGATCTGTGTCGCGTTCTTGAAAGTGACGATACCGGAAAAGGAAATATAGAAATTCATGGCCATAGCCGCCTCGGCCACTTCCCGGTTCTCGGTGAAGCAGTGCATCACGCCGCCGATTTTTTCTGCCCCCTCCTCGGCCATGATGCGCAACGTGTCCTGCGCCGCCGCGCGGGTATGGATGATCAATGGCTTTCCGCTTTCGCGTGCTGCCCGGATATGGATGCGAAAGCGTTCGCGCTGCCATTCCAGGTCACCTTGCAGGCGGTAATAATCGAGCCCGGTCTCCCCGATCGCGACCACCTTGGGATGTTGTGCCAGTTCGACCAGCCGGGCTTGCGTGGGCTCGGCTTCCACTTCGTTGTCGGGATGCACGCCGACCGAGGCATAGATATGCGGATATCGCTCGGCCAGCGCCAGTATTTGCGGGAAAGCCTCCAGGGTTACGCCCACGCACAGGGCGTGGGAAACCCCGTTGCGGCGCATATTTCCCAGGACTTCTTCCAGATTGTCGGCCAGCTCGTGGAAATTCAGGTGACAATGCGAATCAATAAACATCGGGCTTCCTATGCGCGTTCCCCGGTATTGCTGCGCAGCGCCTGACGGTAGGCGGAAAACAGGGATTCGAACAGCAATTTCGGCTCCAGCGGATGGAAAGCTTCGCGCTTGGCAACGGACAGATCCTTTTGTAATTGCAACAATGCAAGCGCAGCCGCATTTCCTGATAAATTATATATATAATCATTATATTCTGTATGATATCTAATCTTTTGCGCAAACTTTGCGCTGGTCAGGTCATAACACCATTGCTGCATCCACTGGATGATTTTTACCGGTTCCACCCGTTTGTTTTTCAGCTGCTCCGCCAGCGCACATTCATCCATTTGCTCCGGCCGTCCCAGTGCCTGCAGCACCAGTTCATGCTCTTCGAAAGAATCCGTCTGCTCAGCCAGTTGTTTGGCCAGCAACGGGGCAAATCCCGCTTGCGCCAGCACCGCAGAAGAGTCGGCTATCCCTTGCTGTTTCAGCCAATCCAGGCTCTCCTGCTCCGACGGCATGGCAACAGCAATACTGTGGCAGCGGCTCAGTATGGTGGGCAGTAAATGCTGAGGCTTATGGGTAACCAGGATGAACAGCATTTTTCCCGTTGGCTCTTCCAGCGTTTTCAGCAACGCATTCGCGGCATTGGTATTCATTGCCTCCGCCGGATAGACCAGCACGACACGGTAGCCGCCGCGGTACGAGGTAAGATTGGAAAAATCGGATAGCGCCCGCACCTGGTCCACGGTTATCTGGCGCGCCGGCTTCTTGCCGCTCCCTACTGTTGCCTCGTCCGATGCTGCCAGCGCCTCCGGCTGGAGCAATCGGAAATCGGGATGAGATTCCTGCCGGAACCAGTGACAGGAAGGACAGGCATCACATGCCATACCGTCAGCCAGCGGCTGTTCGCAAAGCACCGACTGGGCAAGATTCGTGGCCAGGTCAAATTTGCCAGTACCTTGCGCACCTTTCAGCAACAGCGCATGCGGCAGGCGCGCGCGCAGCCCGGACAAGCGCTGCCAGACTTCCTGCTGCCACGGATACAATTCTCTCATTGGCTCAGACCCTGAACGATATGCTCCAGGCTGGCCTTCACCTGTTCCAGCGGCTGGGCGGCATCGATTAATGCAAAGCGCTGCGGGGCTTTGGCATAACGGTCCAGGTAAGCCTTGCGCACTTTTTCAAAAAATACCGCCTGTTCCTGCTCGAAGCGATCCAGCGACTGGTTGTTGCTCAGGCGCTGCCGCGCAATCTCGACCGGAATATCGAACAACAATGTCAGGTCTGGTTGAAAGCCGCCATGCGTCCACTGTTCCAGTTGTTCCAGTTTGCCGGTATCCAGGCCTCTGCCACCGCCCTGATAGGCAAAGCTGGCATCGCTGAAACGGTCGGAAATCACCCAGGTGCCGCGCGCCAGGGCCGGCTGGATAACCTGCTCGATGTGCTCGCGCCGTGCCGCAAACATCAGCAATGCTTCTGTTTCCGCATGCATGGGTTCGCTAAGCAGGATTTCCCGCAAGCGCTCCCCCAGCGGCGTCCCGCCCGGTTCCCGGGTTAGCAGCACATCAATTCCACGCGCACGCAAGGTTTCGGCAAACCACGACAGATGGGTGCTCTTGCCCGCACCGTCCACACCCTCAAAAGTAATGAATTTTGCCTTGCTCATTTCTGGTATTTATTGACTGCACGGTTATGTTGCGCCAGTGATTTTGAAAACACGGAACTGCCATCCCCGCGCGCCACGAAATACAGTGCATCGGTTGCGGCCGGATGCAGGGTGGCCCGTAATGCAGCCAGGCCCGGCAACGCAATCGGTGTCGGCGGCAATCCGGTGCGGGTATACGTATTGTACGGGGTATCCTTCAATAAATCGCGCTTGCGCAAATTACCGTCGAATTTATCCCCCATGCCGTAAATTACGGCAGGATCGGTTTGCAGCAGCATGCCCCGACGCAGACGGTTGATGAACACACCGGCGATCATGGCCCGATCGCTTGCCTGCCCGGTCTCCTTTTCCACGATCGATGCCAGGATCAACGCCTGGTATGGCGTTTGCAGTGGCAGTCCCGGCGAACGCTGCTGCCAGTTTTCCTGTAAATGTCGCTGCATGGTCTGGTAGGCGCGCTTAAGTATGGTCAGGTCACTGGCACCGCTGGCGAAATAATAGGTGTCGGGAAAAAACAGCCCTTCCGCATGCGCTTCGGGCGCGCCGACCCGTTGCAGTATTTCGGCCTCGGACATGGCGGCGCTGTCATGGCGCAATTCCGGGTCGGTATCCAGCGTGTCGCGAAATTGTTTGAATGTAGTTCCCTCGATGATACTGATATGCGTCTGGCTGACGCGCCCCTCGGTCACAATATTCAACAACTCCAGGGGTGATACCGTCTTTTCCAGCTCGTAGCTGCCGAACTTGATTTCTCCGGCCCGGCCCAGCATTCGGCCCAACCACACGAACATCCGTTCATTGCGGATCAGGCCGTCCTGATGCATCTGGCGCGACATACCTTTCAGGCTGGTTCCCTGCTTTAATGAAAATTCAAATGGTATGGCGGGCATCGTCAATGGCCGCAGCGCATAAAACGCCATGGCCGCAACCATCAGCAGAAAGACCGCCAGCAGCGCAATCAATACGCGTTTAATCGGTGGCATTGTTCAGCCATTTTCCTATCTGCAGGGAAACCGGATGCTGCTGCCAGACCCGCTCCTGCAATTGGCGTACCGGCCACAGGCCAATTACGCTGTTTACCAGAAACACCTCGTCTGCAGCCAGCACATCGGCCAGACTCAATTGCTCAACCTTGCAAGCCACATCGTTGGCTACCGCCCAATCCAGCACTCTTTCGCGCTGCACGCCCGCCACGCCGCATTGCGACAGATCCGGGGTGGACAACTCGCCATTCCTCACCAGAAACAGGTTGCTGCGCGTGCCTTCCGTTACATTACCTTCCATATCCAGCAACAGTCCTTCGGCAATTTCCGGGTCGTTCCATTCCATCGCGGCCAGCACATTTTCCAGTCGGTTGAGATGTTTGACGCCGGCAAGACGTGGCTGATGCGATAGACGCAGGTCGCAAACCCGCACCTTGACGCCATGCAGCCGATATTTATCGGAAAAATCCGGCGGTGGAGAAATCATCAGAATGCGATTGGGAACCACCGATGGCGGCAGCGTATAGCCACGTTCGGAATTACCACGGGTAATGATTATTTTGGCAACGCCGTCAGGCCGGGTGGCTGCCAGTTGCCGCAATTCGTCGGCAAGCAAATCTGCTTCCGGGCAAGCAAGGCCAAGTGCTGCACAATCCTGCTTCAGCTTGCGATAGTGCCGCGGCCACTGCCTGGGAAGCCCCTGCATGATGCGCAAAGTGCGGAATATGCCGTCGCCGTATTGCAGGCCGCGATCATGGATGTCGATTCTGTCTCCCGGCACGCCATTGATCAGCATGGATAGCCTGCGCGAACCGGGAGTTATACCTTGCGGAACACCAGAGAGCCGTTTGTGCCGCCAAAGCCGAAATTATTATTGACGGCAACATCGATGCTCATCTTGCGCGCCTCATTTGCACAAAAATCCAGATCGCACTCGGCATCCTGCTCGAAAATATTGATCGTGGGAGGAGAAACCTGGTGATGTACCGCCAGTGTGGAGAACACAGACTCGATTCCGCCGGCACCGCCCAGCAGGTGGCCGGTCATCGACTTGGTCGAGTTCACCACCAGCTTTTTCGCATGGTCGCCGAATGCCAGCTTGATGGCTTCGGCCTCGTTCTTGTCGCCCAGCGGCGTCGAGGTGCCGTGGGCATTGACGTATTGCACTTGATCCGGACTGATCCCGGAATTGCGCAATGCATTGAGCATGCTGCGTTTCGGCCCGTCCGTACTCGGGGCGGTCATGTGGTAGGCATCCGCACTGAGCCCGTAACCGGCGAGCTCGGCATAAATCCTGGCCCCGCGTGCCTTGGCGTGTTCGTACTCTTCCAGCACCAGAACCCCGGCGCCCTCACCCATCACGAAACCGTCCCGGTCCTTGTCCCATGGACGGCTGGCCGTAGCCGGATCATCGTTGCGGGTGGACAGGGCGCGCGCAGCAGAGAAGCCGCCCACGGCCAGCGGTGTCACGGTGGCTTCGGCGCCGCCAGCCACCATCACATCGGCATCGCCATATTCGATCAGGCGCGCAGATTCGCCGATGCTGTGGGTGCCGGTGGTACAGGCCGTAACGATCGCCAGGTTTGGTCCCTTCAATCCGTACATGATCGACAGGTTGCCGGAAATCATGTTGATGATGGTGCCCGGTATGAAGAAGGGCGAAATCTTGCGTGGCCCGGATGCCAGATAATCATTATGCGTATCTTCGATCATCGGCAGGCCGCCGATACCGGAGCCGATACAGACACCGATACGCTCGGCATTCTGCTCGTTCACCTCGATACCGGAGTCCTTGAACGCCTCCATCCCCGCTACCAGGCCATAATGGATAAAGGTATCCATGCGCCTTGCATCCTTGGCAGGCAGGTACTGGGTGACGTCGAAGTC
>CAZMSI010000014.1:15485-18217 GCA_964568895.1 uncultured Sideroxydans sp.
GGCTCGCTGGCACTCGTAGGTCATGGCCTGCGATTTCATGGCGAACTCGGCGGCTGCAAGAGCGAAGTGGATAAATGTATCCATCTTCTTTACATCTTTCCGCCCCATGAAAAGTAATGGATCGAACTTTTTTACCTCGGCAGCGATCTTTGTCTGAAACTGGGCTGGATCAAAACGGGTAATCCGGGTAATGCCCGGTTTTCCGTCCACGATGTTCTGCCAAGCTTGGGCAATGCCGGTACCAACAGGCGAAACAATGCCCAAGCCGGTAATCACGACTCTGCGTTTAGCCAAACTAGACTCCGGTTGATGTTGAAAGCAGGATAGATTCAGATGAATTATTTTGGATGGGCATTGATGTAGTCAATGGCCTGCTGAACGGTGGTGATTTTCTCGGCTTCCTCGTCTGGAATTTCGCACTCGAACTCTTCTTCCAGCGCCATTACCAGCTCAACCGTATCCAGAGAATCAGCTCCCAAGTCATTGACAAATGAGGATTCATCCTTAACCTCGGTTTCATTTACGCCGAGTTGCTCAGCAACAATTTTCTTGACGCGTTGTTCAATACTAGACATTTATTTCTCCCTGCACTGGATTAATATTCAAAAAGCCCCGGCATTCTACCAAAGAAGCCAAAATTTCCAAACTGCCACCTACTCCATATACATCCCGCCATTAACGTGCAATGTTGCCCCGGTGATATACCCCGCCCCCGGTCCAGCCAGGAAGGCTACAGCTGCTGCAACGTCAGACACTTGTCCAAGGCGTTTCAAAGGCACATGCTCGACCAGTTTGTCGCGCTGTTCCTGCGGCAGCGCCTCGGTCAGATCGGTCGCAATAAAGCCGGGCGCAACGCAATTGACGGTAACGTTGCGGCTGCCGATCTCGCGCGCCAACGACTTGCTGAAGCCGACCATACCGGCCTTGGAGGCGGCATAATTGGATTGCCCGGCATTGCCCATGCTGCCCACGACCGAGGAAATATTGATGATGCGCCCCTGGCGTGCCTTCATCATGCCGCGCAATACGGCGCGGCTCATGCGGAACACTGATTTCAGGTTGGTCGCCATGATGTCGTCCCACTCGTCGTCGCTCATGCGCGCCAGCAAATTGTCGCGGGTGATACCGGCATTGTTCACCAGAATCGAAATTTCGCCATATTGCTTGCGAATCGTTTCCAGTACCTGATCTACCTGGGCACCGTCATTGACGTTCAGCGCCATGCCGCGGCCGGTGATTCCCGCCGCTGCCAGATAATCGCTGATTGCCTGTGCGCCGGTTTCGGTCGTAGCGGTACCGACCACGGTAGCCCCCTGCTTGCCCAGCTCCAGCGCAATGCCCTGGCCGATGCCTCGACTCGCGCCGGTAACCAGCGCAATCTGCCCCTGTAAGCTCATCTTGCCTCCCCTGCCGTTATTATTGTGACAACGTGGCCAAAGCCTGCTTCAAGGCTTCGCCATCGTTCAGTGCCAATGCCTGCTGATTGGTGTCGATGCGTCTGTTCAGACCTGCCAGTACCTTGCCCGGCGCACATTCCGCATTATGGCTGATCCCCATCGTCCCGAAAGCCTTCACCGTTTCCACCCAGCGCACCGGCGAATACAGCTGGCGCACCAGCGCATCCTTGACTGCCGCACCCTCATCATAGCTCTTGACGTCGGCATTGTGCAGCACGGGGATCGCAGAGGCCGTCACTGCGACATTCTCCAGATAGGCACGCAGCTTCTCGGCCGCACCCTGCAGCAGGCTGCAATGCGACGGTACGCTCATCGGCAACATCAGGGCTCGCTTGGCTCCTTTGGCTTTGGCCAGTTCCATGCCGCGTTCCACGGCTGCACGGTTACCGGCAATTACTACCTGCCCTGGCGAATTGTAATTGACCGCTTCCAGCACTTCGCCTTGCGCTGCTTCCGCGCATACTGCACGCACCGCATCGTCATTCAAACCGAGGATTGCGGCGATGCCACCTACGCCTTCGGGTACCGCCTGCTGCATGCATTCGGCACGATAACGCACCAGCGGCAGGGCATCGGCAAAACTGATCGCACCACCCGCCACCAGGGCTGTGTATTCACCCAGGCTGTGGCCGGCCAGCAGTTGCGGTGCCGGGCCATTCAGGCTCTGCCAGGCCCGGTATACCGCCACACCCGCAGTCAGCATGATGGGCTGCGTGTTCACCGTGGCATTCAGGTCCGCATCAACGCCTTCGGCAACCAGTTGCCACAGATCCTGTTTCAGGATGTCACCGGCCTCGACAAACGTTTCGCGTACCACGGAGAAATCACCATAGCCATTCATCATGCCGCGCGATTGCGAGCCCTGCCCGGGGAAAACAAATGCAAATCTACTCATCGTATTTCAGCTTATGAATCAATTCAGGAATTTTACCAGCGCACCAGCACGGCACCCCAGGTAAACCCGCCGCCTACCGCCTCGAACAACAGGTTCTGCCCAGGATGGATGCGTCCCTCGCGTACCGCCGTATCCAGCGCCAGCGGGATCGAGGCAGCAGAGGTGTTGCCGTGGTGGGCTACCGTCAGTACTACATTATCCATGCTCAGCCCCAGCTTTCTGGCGGTTGCCTCGATAATGCGAATATTGGCCTGATGGGGGATCAGCCAGTCAATATCGGCGCCCTGCATGCCCTGATCGGCCAGCAGTTCTTCCACCACTTCGCTCAGCACCTTGACCGCAAACTTGAATACGCCCTGTCCATCCATGTAGACATAGGG
>CAZMSI010000015.1:0-17091 GCA_964568895.1 uncultured Sideroxydans sp.
TCAGTTGGCGCCCGACGGCTGGGCTTTCCACGAACACCATGTCGCCCAGCAGTTCCTGCGCGTGCTGGGTGATGCCAATGCTGATGCTGCCGTCGGCTTCGGTTTTGACCCACTCGTGGGAAGTGGTGTATTTCAGGTCTGCAGGGTTGCTCATGGTGATGTCCTCAAAAAATTGGTTGGTTAAACGAGGGCCTTGCCGTTGCGTGCAAAAGGATACTTTACAACCTGCGCATTGAGTAATTTGTCGCGGATTGCCACCTGTACGGTGTCGCCGATGGCAACGCCGTTCGGCACGCGCGCCAGCGCAATGGATTTTTCCAGTGTGGGCGAGAACGAGCCGCTGGTGATTTCGCCGTCGCCGTGTGTGCTGACCACTTTCTGGTGGCCGCGCAGCACGCCGCGATCGAGCAGCACCAGGCCGACCAGCTTGCGTGTCGGCGGGTTCGCCAGCAACGCGGCCTTGCCGATGAAGTCGCGCTCGCTCTTCAGGTCCACCGTCCAGGCCAAACCGGCTTCCAGCGGGCTGATGTTTTCGTCCATGTCCTGGCCGTAGAGGTTCATGCCGGCTTCCAGGCGCAGGGTGTCGCGCGCGCCGAGTCCGATCGGCTTGACGCCCTTTCCCGCCAGCGATGCCCAGAACATCGGTGCAGCCTTGGCCGGAATCATGATCTCGAATCCGTCCTCACCTGTGTAGCCGGTGCGCGCGATGAACATCGCGCCCATCTCCGCCGCGCTGAACGGCACCAGGTTTTCAGTCAGGTCCCGGCTGCCCGGCAGCGCCTCCCAGACTTTTGCGCGTGCATTCGGGCCTTGCACCGCGATCATCGCCAGTTCGGGATGATCCGCGATAGTCAGCTTCGGCGCATGTTGCGCGGCCTGCTGTTTCATCCATGCCAGGTCCTTGTCTGCCGTACCCGCATTCACCACGATGCGGAACCATTCCTCGTTCATGAAATACACGATCAGGTCGTCAATCACGCCGCCGTTTTCCAGCAGCATGCTGGAATAAAGCGCCTTGCCGGGCATGGTCAGCTTGTCTACGTTGTTCGCCAGCAGATAGCGCAGGAAGGCGCGCACGCCATCACCTTTAATGTCTACCACGCGCATGTGCGACACGTCGAACATGCCGCAGTCATTGCGTACCTGATGGTGTTCTTCGATTTGCGAGCCGTAATTCACCGGCATGTCCCAGCCGCCGAAATCGACCATTTTTGCGCCCATCGCGCGGTGGGCGGCATTAAGGGGTGTCTGCTTGAGAGTCGTCATATTCAGTATCCAAAAAATAAAAAGGGCGAAGCAGCAAATGCTGCTTCGCCCATCTGTCCTTGGTACCTGAGAGATTGCAGCCTGTGCTGCGTGCCCCTTCGGTGGTCAACTCAATGACGCTCTCCAGATTTGCCTGATCCAATGGTTCTTGAGCCTGAGCGGTTGCGGGTGTTGCGCCTTCGGCGGTGCTCCGTCACGGACAGATGCACGCTCTTCCATTGGCCTGAACGGCAAGCGTGACTATACCGAAGAGCGGATTGCCCGGCAAGCTGTCTGGAAGCTGTTTATTTCGGGTAAAAAAGCAGCAGGCGGTAGCCGGACGGCTTGAGGTCGGCCGTGTCCAGATGCAGCTCGATGTTGAGTTCACGCCCGCCGGCCAGCCCCTGTTTTTCGTTGCTGCCCTTTTGCAGGTATTCGGCCGGACGGAAAGTGCGTCGGGCCACCGGTTTGTCGTTGAGATCGTTAAGTGTGAGCTCGAGATCGGGATAGGCCTGCGCATAAGGAGCGTGATTGCGCAATACGGCGGTTAGCGTGATTGCGTTGGCATGGTCGGGGTCGGCCTCCAGATCGGAGGAGTCGATACTCATCAGGTCGGCATCCCTGGGGAGCGTGACCTGGCAGTCGAGCAGACCGCAATAAGTGACCAGCGCCGGCTTCAACCCGGGCAGGCGGGCGGCCAGTTCGACGCGGAAAAAATATGAGGCCTGCGCCAGCAGAAGCAACAGCAGAAGGAAGCCGGCAATAGCCCATGGCCATCTTGGCCCTTTTTCCTTCTGGACGGCAGCAAGGAATTCCTCTTCTTCGGCAGGCGGCTCTTCACGAGAGCTTTCTGTATCCGGTTCTTGCGCTGTTTCGCTTGCTAGCGGCGGCCCGGGTAATTCCTCGTTGCTTGTGATGGCGGTATCGGCTTTTATTTCCGGAGCTGCAGTCGTTGTGGCCAGTTCTTCCGGCGCAGCCTCTTCCCGCATGATCGGCAAATCGAGCTGCGGACTGGGACCGTCGTCATACAGGTGTTCTATGGCGTTGAATACTGTCTGGCAGCGGCCGCAGCGCACCATGCCGTGATATGCATCCAGTTGTTCCTGGGCAACCTTGAAACGGGTGCTGCATGCAGGGCATTGGGTGACAGTGCTCATTTTCTGGTTCCGGACAAACACACCCAGCCATCTTCCACGATGGGCGGCGCGAGGTCAAACCATGCGCTATAGACCTCCATCACGTCTTTTGCCTGCTCGTTCAAGATGCCGGAGAGTGCGATGCGTCCACCGGCATGCACCGAGCCGGCGAGCAACGGAGCAAGCATCTTCAGCGGATTGGTGAGGATGTTGGCGACGACAATGTCGGCTTGCTGTTTCGGCGCATCGTCCGGCAGGAAGAACTTCGCATCAACCTGGTTGGCTATTGCATTGTCATGGCTGGCCTGTACTGCCTGTGGATCGATGTCCACGCCAATGGCGCTTGCCGCACCCAGCTTGAGTGCCGCGATGGCGAGAATACCGGAACCGCAGCCATAATCCAGTACGCTTTCGCCACCCCGGATATTGTTGTCCAGCCAACGCAAACACAGCTGGGTAGTGGGATGGCTGCCAGTGCCGAAGGCCAGCCCGGGGTCAAGCACGATGTTGATGGCCGCAGGATCGGTCGGAGTGTGCCAGGTCGGCACGATCCACAGCCGTTGTGAAATGCGGATGGGATCGAATTGTGCCTGGGTGACACGCACCCAGTCGTTGTCTTCCAGTATGTCGATCTGGTGCAGCGGAATATGTTCCAGGCCGACTGCCTGCGCAGCTTGCTGCAGCAGTTCCTTAACCGGGGCATCTGCGGGAAACAGCGCGGTGATGCGATTGTGTTGCCATAGTGCAGGGGGCGGCTCGCCGGGTTCGCCGAAAATCGGCTGTTCGTCACAGGTGTCAGCCCGCGCGTCGAGTACATCCACCGATAAGGCGCCGAGTTCCAGCAGGACTTCGCTCAGCGTTTCCGCAAGATCCGCCTCGGCGTCCACGGTCAGCGTGAGCCATGCCATGCCTATTTCCCCTTGGTGCGCTCGGCCAATCTTTGCTCCAGGTAGTGAATGCTGGTGCCCCCACGCATGAAGGCGCTATCGTTCATCAATTCCTGGTGCAACGGAATGTTGGTTTCGATGCCCTGCACGGCCATTTCCGACAGTGCGGTGCGCATCCGTGCGATGGCCTGGTCACGAGTATCGCCATAGGCAATGATCTTGCCGATCATCGAGTCATAATGCGGCGGAATGAAGTAATTGGCGTAGACGTGAGAATCGACGCGGATGCCGGGGCCGCCGGGCGTGTGCCAGGTTGTGATGCGGCCGGGCGAGGGGGTGAACTTGTACGGATGCTCGGCGTTGATGCGACATTCGATGGCATGGCCCTTGAACGGAATGTCCTTCTGCCGGAAGCTCAGTTTTTCTCCGGCGGCGATGCGGATTTGTTGCTGCACGATGTCGATGCCGGTAATCATTTCGGTTACCGGGTGTTCCACCTGTACCCGGGTATTCATTTCGATGAAATAGAACTCGTCGTTTTCATACAGGAACTCGAAAGTGCCGGCGCCGCGGTAGCCGATCTTGCGGCAGGCTTCGGCACAGCGCTCACCGATCTTGTTGCGCAGGCGCACATTGAGCAGCGGTGCTGGCGCTTCCTCGATGATTTTCTGGTGGCGACGCTGCATCGAGCAGTCGCGTTCGCCCAGATGTACCGCGTTACCGTGCTGGTCGGCCAGTATCTGGATTTCGATATGGCGCGGGTTCTCCAGGAATTTTTCCATGTACACCATGGGGTTGTTGAACGCTGCCTGTGCTTCGGTGCGGGTCATGGTTACCGCATTGAGCAGCGCGGCCTCGGTATGCACCACGCGCATGCCGCGCCCGCCACCGCCGCCCGCCGCCTTGATGATCACCGGGTAGCCGATGCTGCGTGCAATCTTGATAATTTCCGCGGGATCGGCAGGTAATGCGCCGTCGACACCAGGCACACAGGGCACGCCAGCCTTCTTCATTGCATTCTTGGCGGAAACCTTGTCGCCCATCAGGCGGATGGTTTCGGCGCGCGGGCCGATGAAGGTAAAGCCGCTCTTTTCCACGCGTTCGGCGAAATCGGCGTTTTCCGACAGGAAGCCATAGCCGGGATGGATGGCCTGCGCATCGGTAACTTCCGCCGCGCTGATGATGGCCGGTATGTGCAGATAGCTCTGGCTGGATGGCGCCGGGCCGATACACACCGATTCGTCGGCAAGCTTCACGTACTTGGCTTCGGCATCGGCTTCGGAATGGACAGCAACGGTCTTGATGCCCATTTCGCGGCAGGCGCGCTGGATGCGTAGAGCGATTTCGCCGCGGTTTGCGATAAGTATTTTTTCAAACATGATAGGCGTTTCCGGCTGGACGGTGGTTCGAGATTTGTGCTCGAACACAATTACCCGATAATGAACAGAGGCTGGCCAAATTCCACAGGCTGCCCGTTTTGGTTACGGCCGCCGCTGCGCGGCTTAACATTCGCGGCGCTCATGTTAGCTTTCGCCGAAACGGGTAGCGATGTCTGGGTTGAATAGGCACGCATAGTTTTTATCCAATAATAAAGAGGGGTTGGCCAAATTCTACAGGCTGCCCGTTTTCGACCAGAATGGCCTTGATTACGCCAGCCTTGTCGGATTCAATCTCGTTCAACAATTTCATTGCTTCGATGATACACAGGGTATCGCCTGAGTTAACGTTCTGGCCTATGTCCACAAACGCTTTGGCTCCGGGCGAAGCAGAACGGTAAAAAGTGCCAACCATGGGCGACTTGACTACATGCCCTTCTGCCGCCGGTTCGGCCGCAGCGGCCGGAGTTGCAGCCGGGGCCGTCGGAGTTGCAGCGGCTGGCGCAGCCATCGGTTGCGGTGCCGCATAAACCTGTTGCACGGTCGAAGCACCGGAACGGGTGATGCGGACACGCTCCTCGCCTTCGCTGATTTCCAGTTCCGCGATGCCGGAATTTTCTACCAGATCGATCAATGTCTTGAGTTTGCGCAAATCCATGTTTTACTCCTGAGAGGGGGTGCGCAGCACATATTGCAGCGCGAGTTCATAACCGGTGGCGCCCAGGCCGCTGATCACGCCAACGGCCAGGTCGGAAAAAAAGGACTCCTTGCGAAACGCTTCACGGGCGTTCACATTGGAAAGATGCACCTCTATAAAGGGAATGGCAACCGCTGCCAGCGCATCGCGCAAGGCTACGCTGGTATGGGTAAAGGCGGCCGGGTTGATGATAATGAAAGTGGTGCCGTCACTGTGTGCCTGCTGTATGCGTTCGACCAACTCCGCCTCGGCATTGCTCTGGAAGCAGGAGAGGTTCGCTTTGTTTTCGCTGGCTAATGTCTTTAACTTGTCATTAATTTCGGTTAACGTGACATGGCCATACACTTCCGGCTCGCGTGTGCCGAGCAGGTTCAGGTTGGGTCCATGCAATACCAGAATGTTCTTCATGGCGCGCAGTTTGCCCAAATTAGGTGAAGTTGTCCAGATTTTTGCAGAAGATGACTAAAAATGGGTCTTGCTGATTTTATAGGCCCGCGCTTTCGAGAGAAGCCAGAAATTGTCCGGCATCCTGGTAGCCGGTGACACGCCGCTCCGTGAGTTCCTTGCCCTGTGGGCCGAAAAACAGGATGGCTGGCGGACCGAACAATTCGTAGCGTGCCAACAAGGCCTTGTCGTCCTCATTGTTGGCGGTAACGTCGGCTTGCAGCAACACCACGTTTTTCAGCTTTGCCCGCACTTTGGGGTCGCTGAAGGCAAAACGCTCCATTTCCTTGCACGAAACGCACCAGTCAGCATAGTAATCCAGCATGACCGGTTTGCCGTTGGCCTGCGCAACGCGGGCGTCCAACTCGGCCAGGTTTTTTACCCGTACGAAAGGCAGGGACGAGGCGGCCTCCGGCTGTATGCCGCTGCCCAGTGCGCCCAGAGGACGCAGCGGATCGCGCGCGCCGGACAATGCGCCGACCAGATAGGCGATGCCGATCAGCAACGCGAAAATGCCGATGCCCTTCCACAGTTTGTGCCAGCCGCTGGCGCTATGCGGCAAGGCATCCAGTGCGCGCAGGTAGATGGCCGACAGGATCAATAGCGATGCCCACAGCATCATCTGCGTGGCGACCGGGATGATGGGCGAAATGATCCAGATGGCGACCGCCAGCAACAGTACGCCGAAAAAGCGCTTGACCGATTCCATCCAGGGGCCGGCCTTGGGCAGCAGCGTTCCAGCAGAGGCCCCGATCACCATCAATGGCACACCCATGCCCAGTGCCATCGAGAACAGTGCCGCACCGCCGAGAAAAGCGTCATGGGTCTGCCCGATGTATAGCAGCGCACCGGCCAGCGGCGCGGCGACACAGGGGCCGACGATGATGGCGGACAGTGCGCCCATCACGAACACGCCGGAAAGGTGTCCGCCATGCAGCCTGTTGCTGGTGCTGGTCAGCCGGCTTTGCAACGCGGTCGGCAGTTGCAGTTCATACAGGCCGAACATCGATAGCGCCAGCAGCACGAAAATCAGCGCGAAGCCGCCAAGCGCCCACGGTGTTTGCAGGGCATTGGACAGCAGTGTGCCGGAAAAGCCGGCGGCCACTCCTACGGCTGCATAAGTGATCGCCATGCCCATCACGTAGGCGAAAGACAGGATGAAACCGTGGGCGTGGGTGATCTTGTGGCCGCGTCCGACGATGATACCGGACAGGATGGGCACCATCGGGAACATGCAGGGCGTGAATGCCAGCAGCAATCCGGCTCCAAAGAAGAACGATATGACCAGCCAGAAACTGCCTTTCTTGAACAACTGGGCAATCCGGGTGTTTTCGGATTCGTCTGTCGGCGCCTGGCTGGCTTGCGGTGCGTTTCCAATGAACTGCCCGGACGGCTTGGCTTGTGCTGCCACCAGAGGTGTGGTGGCGGGAAGCGAGACATTGAATGTCTTGTTGATCGGCGGATAACACAGACCCTTTTCGGTACAGCCCTGATAGGTGGCATCCAGAGTAATGTTACGGGCGACGCTGTCCTTGCGGTCGAGCAGGATACTGGCTATGAAACTCTGGTGGATTTCCATCAGGTCGCCCATATTCTTGTCGTGCACCAGTTCGCCGGGCGGCATGTCCACATTTGCCACCTTGATGCCGTCGTCCTTGACGGAAAAGTGGATCTTGTTGCGGTACACGTAATAGCTGGGTGCAAGTTCGAAATTGGCAGCCAGGTTGCGTCCGTCGCGCGCTTCCACGCTGACCTTGAATGCTGCGTCCGGCGCGAGGTATTTCTGCTCGTTGCTGCTGAACAACGAACCCAGAAAGCCGTCGGCCTGGGCGGGAAGAGCGGCGCACAGTGCCGCCAGCATCAATAACAAGCGTATCGTTTTCATATTCCTGGTGAGCATCATTTCTCGGGATGGCGGAGTTGCGCTTCCTGTTCCACCCATTGCAGGTAGCCCGGCAGGCCAGTGTTTACAGGGACAGCTATGATTTCCGGAAGTTCATAGGGGTGGTGCGTGCGGATGATTTCCTCCAGGCGAGGGTAGGCGCTGCGCGTGGTCTTGATCAGTAGCGGCACTTCGTGGGCACTCTCGATTTTTCCCTGCCAGCGGTAGACCGAGGTGCACTCCGCCAGGATGTTCACGCAGGCGGCGGCATGGCTTTCGACCAGCGTGCGGGCGACTTGCTCGGCACTAACGCGGTCGGGCAGATTGGTGATGACAAGCAGAATATCTTCCACGGTACCGTTCATGACGCTGTCCCCGCCCTGGCGCAGCGTACGCCAAGTTGCAGCAGTTCGTCCCACACATCGCCGCGACGCAATCCCTTTGCTACCTTGTCTACGTATGCGGCCCGGCGCAGGGCGCGTTCGGCCAGCGTCGGGCTGAAACGGCGTGCCGCGCGCTCCACCGTTTTCTGGCGCACACCCCATACCCGCGCCTCGCGCAATGCGCCGGCCATGTTGCCGCTCTGGCGCACGGCGCGCAGCACTTTGCCCACGGTGCGGATGTCTTCGGCCAGTGCCCACAGGATTAGCACGGTGGCCGTTCCTTCCGCGCGCAGGCCATCGAGAATGTGTGCAAAACGTGCCGTATCGCCGGCCAGCATCGCTTCGGACAGTTTGAATATGTCATAGCGCGCAACGTCCATCACCGCATCCTTCACTTGTTCGAAAGACAGATGTCCAGCCGGGAACAACAGCGCCAGTTTCTGGATTTCCTGCCAGGCCGCGAGCAGGTTACCTTCAACGCGGTCGGCCAGGAAGGCTAATGTGTCCGCATCGGCTGACTGCCCTTGGCGTTTCAGGCGTCCGGCAAGCCACGCCGGCAGCGCGTTGCGCGGAATATCCTCAGCGGCAACCACCATACCGTGTGCTGCCAGTGCGCCAAACCACTTGCTGTTCTGGGTGGACCTGTCCAGACGCGGCAGCGAGATCAGGGTAACAATGTCGGCATTGGGTTCCGCGCAGTATTCCTGTAGTGCCTGCGCGCCTTCCACGCCGGGCTTGCCAGAGGGGATGCGCAAATCCACCAGTTTGCGCGTGGAAAACAGCGACATGTTTTGTGTGCTGTTTTTCAGTTCGGCCCACTTGAAACCCTGCTCTGCGGTCAGCACCGTGCGTTCGTCATAGCCGGCCGCACGCGCTGCGGCGCGGATGGTATCGGCCGCCTCGATGGCCAGCAGCAATGCCTCGCCATGAACGACATAGAGTGGTGCAAGTCCTTTGGCAAGCTGGCGTGGCAGATCTTCGGCAGACAGTTTCATGATTGGTCAGTTTTGCGCATCCGGCTGTGGCGGCTTGGCCAGGCTCAGGCGGAACAGCACTTGCTGCACTGCATCCGAATACATGTCGTTGTATATCTGCGCCTCTGCATCGGCCATGGCCAGAATTTGCGAATTGTTGTAATTGAAATCGCGTTGCAACTTGATCTTGCCGGCTGGCAGCCAGTCCTGCTGCTGGTTATCATAAATGCGGAACGAAACCTGATAATACAACTCGTATTCGTTGACCTGGCCACCGCCACCCAGCGCGAGAACCTGCTTGTCCCTGGATTCGGAGACTACCTGGAATATCAAATCTGCCTTTTTAGCCGAAGGCGCCAGTTCCAACTTGTAATTTTCCAGTCCTTTGCGTAACCCGGAAACGAAAGGCGTTTCCGCAGGCACCTGCAGGTAGATGCTGTGGAAGGCAAAGGCGGCCTCCCTCAGTCCATGTCCGCGCAGGTGGAAACCGCAAGCGCTTAATAGAAGGACAAGTGCAAGCACCGTTATGCGCATGACGTTCTCCTTAAACCACCACGTTGACCAGACGGCCCGGCACCACGATCACCTTCTTTGCCGTGCCGCCCGACAGTTGTTTTTGCACTGCTTCCGAAGCCAGGTCCAACTGTTCTATGGCCGGCCTGTCGGCATCGCTGGGTACGCGAATGTTGCCGCGCAGCTTGCCGTTGACCTGGATCACCAGTTCGATTTCATCACGAACCAGCGCGGCTTCGTCCACTTCCGGCCAGGGCGCCTCGAGGATGTCCTCGCCATAGCCGAGTTGCTGCCATAACGTTTGCGTGATGTGCGGTGCGATGGGCGAGAGCAAGCGCAACAGGATGGACAGGCATTCGCCGATCACGGCGCGGTCAGCAGTGGCTTTTGCTTTCTCCTGCGCGTTGAGCATTTTCATCGCGGCTGAAACCACGGTGTTGAACTGGTGGCGAGAGAAATCGTAATTGGCCTGCTTCAGTGCAAGATGGATTTCGCGGCGCAGTGCCTGGTCATCGTCGGATAATTTGCTGTTGTCGTTGGCGACATTACTGATGCCATCAAGCTCGCTGGCGAGATGCCACACCCGGCGCAGGAAACGGAATGAGCCTTCCACGCCGCTATCCGACCACTCGAGTTGCTGGTCGGGCGGGGAGGCAAACATGATGAACAGGCGCGCGGTATCGGCGCCGTACTGATCGATGATGGCCTGCGGGTCGACACCATTATTCTTCGACTTGGCCATTTTCTCGGTGCCGCCGATGACCACCGGCTGGCCGTCGGCTTTCAGCTTTGCGCCGACCGGGCGGCCCTTGGCGTCGGTCTCGACGTCTACTTCGGCGGGGTTGATCCACAGCTTCTTGCCACCGTCGCCTTCGCGGTAAAAGGTCGGTGCGACCACCATGCCCTGGGTCAACAGGTTCCTGAACGGTTCATCTCCCGGCACCAGCCCTTCGTCGCGCATCAGTTTATGGAAGAAACGTGCGTACAGCAGATGCAGGATGGCATGCTCAATGCCGCCAATGTACTGGTCGACCGGCAGCCATTGCTGCGCGGCATTCTTGTCGACCATGGCGGTGTCGTTCTGTGGGCTGGCGTAGCGTGCGTAATACCAGGACGATTCGACAAAGGTATCCATGGTGTCGGTTTCGCGCCTCGCCGCAGTACCGCATTTTGGACACTTGCACTTGTAGAATTCCGGCATCTTGGCCAGCGGCGAGCCGGCGCCGTCCGGCACTACGTCCTCGGGCAGCACGACTGGCAGTTGTTCGTCCGGCACCGGCACGTCGCCGCAGCTCGGGCAGTGAATGATGGGAATCGGGCAGCCCCAGTAACGCTGGCGCGAGATGCCCCAGTCGCGCAGGCGGAACTGCACCTGTTTGTCGCCGAGGTCTTTGGCTTTCAGGTCGGCAGCAATCGCGTCGACAGCATCGTTATAGCCTAGGTCATCGTATTTGCCGGAATTTATACAGGCCCCTTCTTTGTCTGCGTACCATTCTTTCCATTGGTTTGAGTCGAAATCGTGGTACGCATAATCTTCTCCGAGAAAATCTTTGCCTAGTTCTCTCTGTATTTCGATGCCATTTGTTATTACTTGCCGGATCGGCAGGCCGTATACCTTGGCGAAATGGAAATCGCGTTCATCATGTGCCGGCACCGCCATCACCGCGCCTTCGCCGTAGCCCATCAGCACGTAGTTGCCGACCCATACCGGCACCTGTTCGCCGGTCAGCGGGTGGGTGACCTTGAAGCCGGTGTCCATACCTTTCTTTTCCATGGTGGCGAGGTCGGCCTCGGCGGTGCCGCCCTGTTTGCATTCCTCGATGAATGCAGTCAGTTCGACATTGTCCTGCGCGGCGCGCAGCGCCAGCGGGTGCTCGGCAGCGACTGCGACGAAGGTCACGCCCATAATGGTGTCGGCGCGGGTGGTGTAGACCCACAGCTTTTCGTCTTGGCCGTCGAGCCGGTATGGAAAGGCGAAGCGCACGCCGTAGCTCTTGCCAATCCAGTTGCGTTGCATGGTCTTGACCTGCTCGGGCCAGCCGTCGAGCTGGTCGAGGCCGCTCAGCAGTTCCTCGGCATAATCTGTGATGCGGAAGAAGTACATCGGGATTTCGCGCTTTTCGACCTCTGCACCAGAGCGCCAGCCGCGGCCCTCGATGACCTGTTCGTTGGCGAGCACGGTGTGGTCCACCGGGTCCCAGTTCACCGTGGCCAGCTTCTTGTAGATCACACCCTTCTCGAACAGCCGCGTGAACAGCCACTGCTCCCAGCGATAATAATCCGGCCTGCAGGTGGCGAGCTCGCGCGACCAGTCCACGCCCAGTCCCAACGATTTCAGCTGCTGCTTCATGTCACCGATGTTGGAATAGGTCCATGCAGCCGGCGGCACGCTGTTGGCCATCGCCGCATTCTCGGCCGGCAGGCCGAACGCATCCCAGCCCATGGGCTGCATTACGTTATAGCCCTGCATGCGGTGGTAGCGGGACAGCACGTCGCCGATGGTATAGTTGCGCACGTGCCCCATGTGCAGTTTGCCCGAGGGGTAGGGAAACATCGACAGGCAGTAGTATTTCGGCTTGTCCGAGGTGTCTTTTGCGCTAAAGGCCTGTTTGCCTTCCCAGTATTGTTGCGCGGCGGCTTCGATGTCTTTCGGTGAGTAGTGCGCTTGCATGATTCCCTGTTGGCCTGATTGTCAGGCGTCGTGTTGCGGTAAGCTGCCATTATATAGGAGAGAGCGACGAAACTGATTCATGCCTTGCGCCGTCGCATGGCGTTGTATCACCCGGGTCGGTAAAGCGGGTACTCCGGGTCTGTCCCGGCAGTTAGCTCGCGCGGGGGCATTCTGCTAGAATTGCCATCCAAAAATTTTATTCCGCTGAGGAGAGTCATTATGTCACGCAAACATCCCGTGATCGCCGTCACCGGTTCGTCCGGGGCCGGCACCACCACCGTCAAGCGCGCTTTCGAGAACATTTTTCGCCGTGAGCACATCACCGCCGCAGTGATCGAGGGCGACAGCCTGCACAGTCTGGATCGCATGCAATTCCGTGCGGCTGTGGCCGAAGCCGCCAAGGTCGGCAACCATTCGTTCAGCCACTTTGGCCCGGAGGCCAACCATTTCGACAAGATCGAGGAAACCTTCAAGGTCTATGGCGAGACCGGCACCTGCAAGCGTCGCTACTATATTCACAGCGATGCCGAAGCCAAGCAGCACAACGCGCATTTCGGCACCGACCTCGGTCCCGGTCAGTTCACACCGTGGGAGGATATCGAGACGGGCTCGGACATCCTGTTTTATGAGGGTTTGCATGGCCTGGCCAAGCACAAGGACGTGGATGCCACGCGGTATATCGATCTGGGCATCGGCGTGGTGCCCATCGTCAACCTGGAATGGATCCAGAAGATCCACCGCGATGCGGCCGAGCGCGGCTATTCCGCCGAGGCGACCGTGGACACCATCATGCGTCGCATGCCGGATTACATCAATTACATTACCCCGCAGTTTTCGCGCACTGATATCAACTTCCAGCGCGTCTCCACGGTGGATACTTCCAACCCGTTCATCGCACGCGATATCCCGACGCCGGACGAAAGCTTCGTGGTGATCCGCTTCCGTGATCCGCACGGCGTGGACTTTCCTTACTTCCTGAATATGATCCACGACTCGTTCATGTCGCGTCCGAACACCCTGGTGGTGCCCGGCGGCAAGATGAGTTTTGCGCTGGAGCTGATCCTGACCCCGATCATGCACGACATGATTGCGAACCGGAACAAGTAAACGCCGAAGCAATCGACCTCGGGGAATCGAGCGATGGCTTGGTTCCCCGTTTTGTTTTGATAGGCAGTTAAGCTACGGATTAACACGGATGTACACGGATTGTCGATTACATGTTTCTTCCATGCGAAGCACCGCCGGCGCGAGAGGCGTGCGCCCTGTCGCGATTTGTTTTATCCGTGATAATCCGTGTTCATCTGTGGCTAATTACGGATTTTTCGGTTGATGGACATTCTGGCTGGACTTAATCCCGAGCAACGCGAAGCCGTTACGCTGCCTGCGCAATCCGCGCTGGTGCTGGCCGGCGCGGGTAGCGGCAAGACACGGGTACTGACCACGCGCATTGCCTGGCTGATCAGCACCGGCCAAGCCAGCCCGCAAGGCATTCTTGCGGTGACCTTCACCAACAAGGCGGCGAAGGAAATGGTGACGCGGTTGTCGGCGATGCTGCCGATCAATACGCGCGGCATGTGGATTGGCACCTTTCACGGGCTGTGCAACCGCATGTTGCGCGCGCACTACCGCGAGGCCAACCTGCCGCAGACCTTCCAGATCCTCGATTCCGCCGACCAACTGGCCGCGATCAAGCGCCTGATGAAGGCGATGAACGTGGACGACGAGAAATATCCGCCGCGCGAGATGCAGTGGTTCGTCAGCGGCAACAAGGAGCAGGGCCTGCGCGCGCACGAAGTCGAGGCTTACGACCCGTATACCCGGCGCAAGGTGGAAATCTTCGCCGAGTACGATGCGCAGTGCCAGCGCGAAGGCGTGGTGGATTTTGCCGAGCTGCTGCTGCGCTGCTATGAGTTACTGGAGCGTAACCAGCAATTGCGCGAACATTACCAGGCGCGTTTCAGGCATATCCTGGTCGACGAGTTCCAGGACACCAATCCGCTGCAGTACCGCTGGCTCAAGCTGTTGGCCGGGAAGGACAATGCCTTATTCGCGGTCGGCGACGACGACCAGTCGATCTACGCCTTCCGCGGCGCCAACGTCGGTAACATGCAGGACCTGCTGCGCGATTTCCACGTCGACAGCGTGATCAAGCTGGAGCAGAACTACCGCTCGCACGGCAACATCCTCGATGCGGCCAACGCACTGATCAGCCGCAACCTGAACCGTCTCGGCAAGAACCTGTGGACGGACGCGCACAAGGGCGAGCCGCTGCGTGTGTATGAGGCGCCGACCGACAACGACGAGGCGCGCTTCATCGTCGAGGAAATCCAGCAGTTGAACAACGAAGGTGTGAACCTGTCCGAGATCGCGCTGCTGTACCGTTCCAATGCGCAATCGCGCGTGCTCGAACACGCGCTGGTGTCGGCCGGCATGGCCTATCGCGTATACGGCGGACTGCGCTTTTTCGAGCGACAGGAAATCAAGCACGCGCTGGCCTATTTGCGGCTGATCCACAACCCGGACGACGACACCGCACTGTTGCGCGTAATCAACTACCCGACGCGCGGCATCGGTGCGCGCACTATCGAACAGCTGCAGGAAGCGGCGCGCGCCCATAACACTTCGCTGTGGGAAGCGGCTGCGCGCCATGGCGGCAAGGTCACCGCCTTCGTCGGGTTGATCGAGATGATGCGCGGTGACACGAAGGATTTGCCGTTGCCGGAAATCGTCGACCACGTGCTGCAGCACAGCGGGCTGGCCGCGCATTACCAGAACGAGACCGGCGCCAAAAAGCGTGAAGCGCAGGAGAGGCTGGAAAACCTGAACGAACTGATCACCGCGGCCACCATGTTCGTGCACGAGAGCGAGGACGACAGCCTGACTGCGTTCCTGACCCATGCCGCGCTCGAGGCCGGCGAGCATCAGGCGGAAAGCGGTGCCGACGCGCTGCACCTGATGACGGTGCACGCGGCCAAGGGCCTGGAGTTCCATACCGTGTTCATCACCGGTCTGGAAGAGGGGCTGTTCCCGCACCAGAATAGCATCGACAGCGACGGCGGGCTGGACGAGGAACGCCGACTGATGTACGTGGCGCTCACCCGTGCGCGGCGCCGCCTGTACCTGACCTTCGCACAAAGCCGCATGCTGCACGGGCAGGTACATTACGGTATGGCTTCGAGCTTTTTGCGCGAGTTGCCGGAAGAGTTGTTGCACTGGATTACACCGCGTTTCGAGTCGCGCCAGGCATTCGCTGGCAACAGCCGGGAAACGGCCAGTTACGTTGCGGCTTTCGGCGGCACCGGAAGCAAACCCGCGCCGCCGTTGCCGAAATCCGCATGGCACATTGGCCAGCGCGTATTCCACCAGAAATTCGGCGAAGGGGTGGTGGTCGACGTCAAGGGCGACGACGCCGACGGTCAGGTGCAGGTCAACTTCAAGCACGCCGGCACCAAGTGGCTGGCGCTGGAATATGCCAAACTTACCGCACGATGAATGACACACCACCATATGCAGCCCTGAATGACAAGCGCATTCCGCTGATCGTCGCAAGCTATCGGAAACTGACCGGCAAGCCGTTGCTCGATTCCCTGCCAGACGATGTACGGGAACTGGCGCTTGCCTTGTGGTGCGCACCGCGTGCTGTAGTAGCACACGGCATGGAAGCTGACCCGGTCTTCTTCTATGGCAACCGCATGGCACTGCAACTATTCGAGATGAGTTTTGAAGAATTCACACAACTGCCTTCACGCCTGTCTGCCGAAGCGCCAATGCAGCAAGAGCGCGAGAGATTGCTGGAACAGGTTGCGCGCCAGGGCTTTGTGACGGGCTATTCAGGCGGACGTATCGCCAGCGGTGGCCGGCGCTTCACGATTGCGGACGGGGTGGTGTGGAACCTGGTAGACGGAAACAATATCCGCCATGGCCAGGCGGCCGTTTTCGTTGCCGCTTCAGCAATGTGATTGCTCGTTCTTGTCGACAACCTCGCCTTCGATGGTTTGCGGCGCTTTGGTTTGCTGCGGGAACAAGTCGCTGTAGATGATGTAAATTGAAGCAATTGCAATCGGCATCAGCACCAGCCAGCCCAGCATCATCGGCATTGAGGCAATAATCGCGAGCGGCAGCAGCAGCAGGCCGTAAACCGTCAGCGGCAGCCAGTTGCGCAGGAAGGCGCGCAAACTGGTTTTCATCGCCTGCAATGGCGCCATGTGTTCGAATATCACCAGCATCGGGGCAAATTGCATTGCCATCAGCAGCAGGCTGAACAGTATCGCGCCCACCAGCAGCGCCAGACTTGCTCCGGCCAGTGCCTGTGTCAGTACTGCAGGGTCATTTACCTCCTGGCCACTCATGATCAGCTTGACCAGCGTGCCGCCTCCGACCAGCATCATTGCGCCCAGACTCAGCATCTGTGCGACCAGATTGATGCCGCCCAACGTGACCAGTTGCTGTGTGTTGTGCTGCAGTCCGGCAAACAGGTGCGCAAGTTCAAGTTCTTCGCCCCGCTCCAGGTCGCGCGCGCCGAGCATGAAGCCAGCCATCAGCACCGGCATCAGGATGGTGGACAGCAGCTGGCCGATCAGCGGAATGAAGGAGATGGCCGCCATGCCGACCACGCCGATGGCGGTCAGTACCATCCAGATCAACGGACTTTTGCGGAACAGATCGAATGCCTGTTTGATCCATAACCAGCCGTGCGCGGCCGGAGCTTTTCTGGCTTCCATCGTTACCTCGTTATATCCAGACCGCGTCGCCGTGAACGGAGATGCGTCGTTGCAGGATGCGTTTGAATTGATCGGGGTCGTGTGCGTGGATCATTTCGCCATCGCGCGGCAGGTGTAAATCGTACAGGCGCGAAATCCAGAAGCGCAAGGCGGCCAGGCGCA
>CAZMSI010000016.1:0-16178 GCA_964568895.1 uncultured Sideroxydans sp.
GGAACTGGTCCAGGTGTTCGAAAAACACGGCATCGAGCTGCGCCTGTTCCACGGCCGCGGCGGCACCGTTGGTCGCGGCGGCGGCCCCAGCTACCAGGCCATCCTGGCGCAGCCGCCGGGCAGCGTGAATGCACAGATCCGCATCACTGAGCAGGGCGAAGTGATCGGCAGCAAATATTCCGACCCGGAGATCGGCCGCCGTAATCTGGAAATCCTGATCGCCGCCACCATGGAAGCGACGCTGCTGCACCATCACGGCGACGATTCCACCATGCCGGAATACCATCGCATCGTCGAATCACTCAGCCAGGATGCCTTCACCGCCTACCGCAAGCTGGTGTATGAAACCCCGGGCTTCGAGGATTTCTTCTTTGCCGCCACGCCTATCCACGAGATCGCCGAACTCAACATCGGCAGCCGCCCATCATCGCGCAAGGCCAGCAACAAGATCGAGGATCTGCGTGCCATTCCCTGGGTGTTCAGCTGGAGCCTGACCCGCGTTATCCTGCCGGGCTGGTACGGTTTCGGCAGCGCGATACAGAAATTCCTGGAACAGGAAGGCGACGCCGGCCTCAAGCAGTTGCAGATGATGAACCGTGACTGGGCGTTCTTCCGCGGCCTGCTTTCCAACATGGACATGGTGCTGGCCAAGACCGACATGGGCATCGCCTCGCGCTATGCCGAATTGATGCCCGACGAAGCATTGCGCGACCAGATTTTCGACATGATCGAGGCTGAATGGCAGCTCACTGTGGAAACGCTGTTCGCTATCACCGGTGCCAGCAGCCTGCTGCAGGACAATCCGACACTGGCCCGCAGCCTGACCAACCGCACGCCGTACATCGATCCACTCAACCACCTGCAGGTGTCGCTGCTGCATCGTCACCGCGACGGCGACAATGACGAGCGGGTAAAACGCGCGATCCACATCACCATCAACGGCATTGCGGCGGGGTTGAGGAACAGCGGGTAGGGTGTTGCTCCCGCATTCTCAGGAATTTGGTTTAGGGCGGGCTATACCCGCCTAACTAAACTCCTTGACGATGTACTGCTGGCGCCGGCTGATCGCGAGCTTCTCGTCCAACCCCTTCAGCTTCACCGTCCAGTGCGATTCGCCGCTCTCATTGTCGGAAACCTTTTCGAAACCCTCGATCTCGTCCTTCGCCACCAGACAATTGCGGTGAATCCGCACGAAGCGCGCGGCAAACTCCTTTTCCAGGGCAGTGAGCGATTCCTCGATCAGGTATTCGTGTTCTGCCGTGCGCACGGTGACGTATTTCAGTTCGGCGCGCAGGTACAGCACTTCCTCGATGGGAATCAGCATGATCTTGCCACGCTCGTGAATGGACAGGTTTTTGCGCGGCTCCGGTAACAGTTCCTTCAATTCCTCGGTACGCAACGGCACGGCGGAGCGGGCGCGCATCAGGGCATCGAACAGCCGTCCCAGGCGGATCGGCTTGAGCAGGTAATCGATGGCGTGCAGCTCGAAAGCCTTCAGCGCGTGACTGTCATAGGCGGTGGTAAAAATGATCACCGGCGGCTTGTCCAGCTTGTTGAGATGCATCGCCAGTTCCAGGCCGTCCATCTGGGGCATGCGGATATCCAGCAGCACCACGTCGGCAGGCGCTTTCACCAGCTTGTCCAGCGCTTCGCGCCCGTTGCCGGCCTCCCCGACCAGCTCCAGCGGCAGTTGCTGCGCACAATCGATCAGCAGTTCCTTGATGCGATTGCGCGCATGCGGTTCATCGTCCACCACGAACACCGTCAACGGCAGTTCAACCACGCTCATTGCGCCTCCTCTTTCACATAAGGTATGACTATGTGCACCCGATAGTGATCCTTGCCGCTCTCCACCGTCTGGTGTGCCTCGACGTCGAACAGCAACGCCAGCCGCTCGCGGATGTTGAGCAGTGCCATCTTGTTGCCGGCATGCGTTGCATCCTGCTCGCGCTGCGGATTGCGCACCTCCAGGTGCATCTCGTTACCGCTGCGGTACAGGCGGATGTCGATGGCACCGCCGTAGGCCAGCGGTTCGATGCCATGATACACGGCGTTTTCCAGCAGTGGTTGCAGCACCAGCGGTGGAATCAGTGCATCGTCCGGCATGTCGACAGTATCCCAGTTGACAGTCAGGCGCTCGCCCAGGCGCAACTGTTCCAGTGCGAGATACTGACGCGACAGCTCGATCTCCTTGCGCAGCGGCACCAGTTCACCGGTATCAGCCATGGCCATGCGGAACAAGTCGGCCATGTCTTCCAGCGCGGTCTCGGCACGCCTGGGATTGCTGCGCACCACACCCAGCACCGAATTGATGCAGTTAAACAGGAAGTGCGGGCGTATACGTGCCTGTAACGCCTGCAGCCTGGCCTGGTACACGGCTGGTGACAAAGCCAGGGCACGTAGCCGGAAATATGCCAGTAGCACGGCAGCCATCGTTCCGCTCAGTATGGGATAGTGCCACCGGATGAAATTCCCCTGCTCGAAAGAAGAGACGTAAAGCACGCCGCCAAACTGGACGATAGCCATGGTAACCGCCATCACCAGTACCAGCACGGCGGCACAACCCCACCAGTAATCCAGGCGGGCGAGCAATGTATTCAGTGCGAACAGCAGCAGCAGACTGCTCAGCAGCACCGGCTGTACCAGCGCATAAATGTTTACCAGCTGAAAAATGACGTCCTGCCACGAACTGGCGCGCAACAGTGCCGCCAGCAACCCGGTGCCGCTCACCAGCAGCAGAATACGGATGGCAACACCGAGGTTGCGGAAATTGGGCAACGCGTCGGGGATAGGGTTTTGATTTATACTCTGCAGCCTTGGCATGATTATTAATAGCCTCTGGGGCATTCCCCGGCAAACTCAAAATTCCAGGCGAGACAAGGTACGAAAAAAAATTTGAGGCATGGCATATGGGTTATATGTAAGCAACAAATTTATCGGGTAACACAGTATCGCTACAAATACCTGGATTTATGGCACACATTCTGGACAAGAGACGATGACGACGCAAGATAAACAAACCTGGTCGGGACGGTTCAACGAACCGGTGGCGGAACTGGTAAAGCACTATACCGCCTCGGTGGAATTCGACAAGCGGCTGGCGCTGTTCGATATCCAGGGCTCGCTGGCCCATGCACAAATGCTGGCGGCCTGCGACATCATCAGCACGCAGGACCTGGAAGACATCCGCCGCGGCATGGCGCAAATCGAGAACGAGATCATCGCCGGTATTTTCGAATGGTCGCTCGATCTCGAAGACGTACATCTCAACATCGAAAAGCGGCTCACCACACTGGTAGGCGACGCCGGCAAGCGTCTGCATACCGGGCGCTCGCGCAATGACCAGGTAGCAACCGACATCCGCCTGTATTTGCGCAATGCCATCGACGAAATCGTACTGCTGATCCACGGCCTGCAATCCGCGCTGGTCGAACTGGCTGCGCGGCACACACATACCGTCATGCCCGGCTTCACTCATTTGCAGGTAGCACAGCCGGTCAGCTTCGCTCACCACCTGCTGGCCTATTTCGAGATGCTCAAGCGCGATGCGGAGCGCTTCGTCGACACGCGCCGGCGGGTCAATCGCCTGCCACTCGGAGCAGCCGCGCTGGCCGGCACCAGCTATCCGATCAAGCGCGAATATGTGGCCGAGTTACTGGGGTTCGAGGCGGTGTGCGAGAACTCGCTGGATGCGGTGTCCGACCGCGATTTCGCCATCGAATTTACCGCTGCCGCCGCACTGCTGATGACTCATTTGTCGCGCCTGTCGGAAGAGCTGATCCTGTGGATGAGCCCACGCTTCGGTTTCATCGATATCGCCGACCGCTTCTGTACCGGCTCCAGCATCATGCCGCAAAAGAAAAATCCGGACGTGCCGGAGCTGGTGCGTGGCAAGACCGGCCGCGTTAATGGCCATCTGGTCGCGCTGCTGACGCTGATGAAGTCACAACCGCTGGCCTACAACAAGGACAACCAGGAAGACAAGGAGCCGCTGTTCGATACCGTGGACACGCTGACCCAGACGTTGCGCATCTATGCCGACATGATGGGCGGCATCACCGTCAAACCGGAGGCAATGCGCAATGCGGCGTTACAAGGCTATGCCACGGCCACCGACCTGGCCGACTATCTGGTGAAGAAAGGCCTGCCGTTCCGTGATGCCCATGAGGCGGTAGCGCTGGCCGTGCACTTTGCCGAGCAGAAGAACTGTGATCTGTCCGAACTCAAGCCGGAAGAATTGCAGCAGTTCTCAGGGCTGATCGCCGAGGACGTGTACGACGTGCTGACGCTGGAAGGCTCGCTTGCCGCACGCAATCATATCGGCGGCACGGCGCCACAACAGACGGAAGCCGCCATCGCGCGGGCACGGCAGTATCTGGCAGATAATAACGGATAATAAAAATGGGCGATCTGGTGATCGCCCGAAGTAGGAGGAGAGTAAGAAAGACGAGTTGGTAACAACTCGAAGCTCTAACGCCCAAGCCAAAAGATACTCTTTTACTTGGTAATTTCATATATGCAAAATTACCTATATATTTTGGCCTATATATTTTGGCCTAGTCCTTCAGCAATGCCTGCAGTTCGCCGTTCTGGTACATCTCGATCATGATGTCGGAGCCGCCTACGAATTCGCCGTTGACATAAAGCTGCGGTATGGTCGGCCAGTTGGCGTAATCCTTTATCCCTTGCCGAATTTCCGGATCGCTCAGCACATCCACTGTAAACACGTCCTTGACGCCCAACGCCTGAAGTATTTGCACCGCATTCCCGGAAAATCCACACATCGGGAACTGCGGCGTCCCCTTCATATACAGAACAACAGGGTGGCTGGTCACCTGTTGCTTGATCGTTTCCTGTACATCCATGTTTGCCTGCTCCTTTATTAACTGAGTAATTAACTAGGGTAATTCTAGCCGCCGAGACAAACATGGTCAAGCGAGACAACCGCCGCTGACCCGTTCGATCCCCGACAGGTCGCACGCCGAGAATACCTCGCCGAATCCAGCTTGCCGCAGCAATTCGCGCACTTTGGCTGCCTGGTCATAGCCGTGCTCCAGCAACAACCAGCCGCCGGACCGTAAATGGGGCGGTGCCTGGCCGGTAATGCGACGGATATCGTCCAGACCATCCATGCCGGAAATCAATGCCGCAGACGGCTCAAACGGCAAATCGCCCTGCTGCAGGTGCGAATCGTCTATCGCCACGTATGGTGGATTGGCAACGATCAGATCGAAACACGGCCCACCCAGTCCGTCAAACCAGTCGCTGTGCACAAAAACCACGTTGGCAACGCCAAGCCGTTGCGCATTATCCCGCGCCACTGCCAGCGCCGCCAGTGCAACATCGGTCGCCGTTACCTCGATATCCGGACGGGCGCGGGCTATGGACAACGCGATAGCACCGCTGCCGGTGCCAAGGTCGAGTACATGGAAGTGCGGTTGCGCGGGAATACGCTGTAGTGCAAGCTCCACCAGCAATTCGGTTTCCGGACGAGGAATCAGCGTAGCGGGCGTGACTTTGAAATCCAGTCCGAAGAATTCGCGTTCGCCAAGAATATAGGCGATGGGTTCGCCCTGCAGGCGGCGCTGCAAAAATTGCTGGTAATCGACCTGCTGGGTTTCGGTCAGTCCCTGCTCCGGATGGGCCAGCAGCCAGGAACGCGGCTTTTGCAGCACATGCTGCAGCAGGTATTGTGCTTCGAGACGGGCGCTTGTGGCGTCGAGCGCCAACGCTGCTGCCAGTTTCGCGGCATCATCGACGAGAAACTGCTGAATGCTGCGCGGCAAGGAATCAGCCCTCTTCGGACAATGCCGCGAGTTGTGCGGCCTGATGCTCGGCCATCAGTGCACTGGTTAGTTCGCCGATATCGCCGTCCATGATGTAGTCCATCTTGTACAGCGTAAGGTTGATGCGGTGGTCGGTGACCCGACCCTGCGGAAAATTGTAGGTGCGGATGCGCTCGGAGCGGTCGCCGCTGCCGACCAGGGATTTACGCTCGGCGGCCAGTTTGCCATGCGCCTCCTGTTCCTGCCGGTCCTTGATGCGCGCGGCCAGCACGCGCATCGCCTGCGCCTTGTTCTGGTGCTGCGAACGTCCGTCCTGACACTCCACCACGGTGCCGCTAGGCAAGTGGGTAATGCGCACCGCCGAATCCGTCTTGTTGATGTGCTGGCCGCCGGCGCCCGAAGCGCGGAAGGTGTCGATGCGCAGGTCGGCGGGGTTTAGCACCACATCGTCCACTTCGTCCGCTTCCGGCAATACGGCCACGGTGCAGGCCGAGGTATGGATACGGCCCTGAGATTCTGTAGCTGGCACACGCTGCACGCGATGTGCACCCGACTCAAATTTCAATATGGAATATGCGCCATGGCCGACAATGCGCGCGATGATTTCCTTGTAGCCTCCGACTTCGCCCGGACTCTCTGAAATCACCTCTACCTGCCAGCGGTTGCGCTCGGCAAAACGCGTGTACATGCGGAACAGGTCGCCCGCAAACAGCGCCGCCTCATCGCCACCGGTACCGGCACGTATTTCGAGAATGACATTGCGCTCGTCATTGGGATCTTTCGGCAGCAACAGCTTCTGCAGTTCGGCTTCCATCTGCACCAGACGCTCCTGCCCGGCTTCGACTTCCTCTGCAGCAAATTCGCGCATTTCCGGATCGCCCGCCATCTCCTGTGCGGCGGCAATGTCAGCCTCGCAGGCCTGCCACGCATGATAGTGTTCGACCACCGGCTCCAGTTCGGTGCGCTCGCGGTTAAGCTTGCGGAACTGGTCCATGTCGCGCGTGGCGTCTTCGCTGCTCAATAGCTGGTTGACCTCGTCCAGCCGCGCACTGAGCTGGGCGAGTTTGGCGGCAATGCTGGGTTTCATTCGGGGGTGTGCAGGTGGTACAGGCGGTGGATAATTTCCATGTAAGCTTCGCGCTCGTCGGCCTGCATCTGGTTCAGCGCATGCGTGGGCGCATGCAGGAATTTGTTGGTCAGACCGTTGCTGAACGCTTCCAGCACCTTGTCCGGCGATTCGCCCTTGGCCAGCAGGCGCTGCGCCTTTTCCAGTTCGTGGCGGCGCTGGCGGTCGACGTGGTCGCGCAACGCGCGGATGGTCGGCACCACTTCGCGCGATTCCATCCAGTGGACGAAATTCACCACGCCAGCATCAATGATCACCTCGGCTTCCTTCACCGCGTTCTGCCGCGCATCCAGGCCGTCGTTCACCAGCTCGCCGAGGTCGTCCACGGTATACAGGAACACGTCGTCGAGTTCGATCACTTCTGCTTCCACGTCGCGCGGCACAGCCAGGTCGACGATAAACAGCGGACGGTGCTTGCGTTGCTTCAGCGCGCGCTCGACCATGCCCTTGCCTAGGATGGGAAGCGGGCTGCCGGTACAGGTGACGATAATGTCATGGTGCGCCAGTTGTTCCGACAGGTCGTTCAGCGTGATTGCCTCACCGTTGACGCGCCTTGCCAGCGCCTGGGCGCGCTCCAGCGTGCGGTTGGCAAAGGTAATCTGCCTGGGCGACTTGGCGGCGAAGTGCACTGCATTCAATTCGATCATCTCGCCGGCGCCAACGAACAGCACGTTCTGCTCGGTGATGCTGGGATAGATGCGCTCGGCCAGCTTTACTGCCGCCGCAGCCATGGAAATCAGATTGGCGCCGATCTCGGTTTGCGAACGTACGTCCTTGGCCACCGAAAAAGTACGCTGGAACAGCTTGTGCAGGATGAAGCCCAGCGTGCCGGCCAGTTCGGCACTGCGCACCGCCTGTTTCATCTGGCCGAGAATCTGCGGCTCGCCCAGCACCATCGAATCCAGTCCGCTAGCCACGCGAAAGGCGTGCTTCACTGCCTGCTCGCGCGGCAAGGTATACAGGTAGGGCTCGATTTCAGACGACTGCAATTTGTGATAGTCGGCCAGCCAGTTGATTGGCTGCTCGGGCGTCTGTGTATTGCAATACACTTCGGTGCGGTTGCAGGTGGAGAGTATGGTCGCTTCCTTGGCCGCACCATGCCCTACCAGGTCGCGTAATGCCGGTTCCATGGTTTCCGCATTGAACGCGAGCTGTTCGCGCACGTTGAGCGGCGCGGTCTGATGGTTAATACCGAAAGCGAACAACTGCATATTCAAACTCTGAATGTGATACCTGATACCAATTAGAGCGCGGATTATAGTGGGAATATGGCACGAATACTATCAATTAACCAAGCTGGAAAGTCGGGTACTACCTGCCCTGCTCGTTGTCTGCGACCGGTAGCGGCGCATTCCACGGCGCCACCTTCAGCAACAACAGCATTCCCGGCACCGCCAGTAGCGCGCACAACAAAAAGAAATTGGCCCAGCCCATGTTCTCCACCAGCCAGCCGGTTGCGGCATTGGCAAAGGTGCGCGGCACCGCCATCAGGCTGGTAAACAAGGCGAACTGGGTCGCGGTATAGGCCGGATGGGTAGTATGCGCGATGAAAGCGACGAATGCGGCAGTGCCCAGCCCCACCCCCAGCGCCTCAAGACCGATAACCAGCGCCAGTTGCGCCAAATCCGTCGCGCCAACCTCGGCATGATGACCGATGGAGGCCAGCCAGGCAAAGCCGAAAATGGCCGCGATCTGCACCACGCCGAACAGCCACAGCGCGCGGTTGATGCCGATTTTCACCATCCACAGGCCGCCCAGCAGGCCGCCGATCACCGACGGCCACAGCCCGGCGTTCTTGGCGACCAGTCCGATGTCGGTCTTGGAATAACCCATGTCGAGGTAGAACGGCGTAGCCAGCGCGGTGCACATGCTGTCGCCCAGCTTGTAGAACAGCAGGAAAGCAAGGATCAGCAGCGCGCTTTGCCAGCCCTGGCGCGTGATGAACTCATGGAACGGTTCGACCACCGCTTCGCGCAAGGTCTTGGGCGGTGTGGCGCGGTGTGGCTCGGACACCAGCAGCGTCATCGCCATCCCCGGCAGCATGAACAGCGCGGTAATGATGAACACCATGTTCCACGGCATATGATCGGCCAGCACCAATGACAGCGCCCCGGGCACCAGACCGGCGATGCGATAAGCGTTGACGTGCACCGAGTTGCCGAGCCCAAGCTCGTTATCCGGCAGCAATTCACGCCGGTACGCATCGAGCGCGATGTCCTGGGTGGCGCTGAGCAGCGCCAGCAGCGTGGCCACCCAGGCGATGGTTTCGATATCCCGCTGTGGCGAAAATGCGCCCATTGCCGCGATCACCAATAACAGCCCAGCCTGGGTCAGCAGCATCCAGCCGCGCCGCCGGCCCAGCATCGGCACCACGTAGCGGTCGAGCAGCGGCGACCACAGGAATTTCCAGGTGTAGGGAAACTGGATCAGCGCGAACAGGCCGATGGTTTTCAGGTCGACCTGCTCGCTGCGCAGCCAGGCCGGCAGCAGGTTGAACAGCAGGTACAGCGGCAGACCGGAAGAAAACCCGGTAAACACGCAGATCAGCATGCGCCGGGTGAACAACTGCCGCCACACGCTCATCCGGTCAGGCCACGTTCCGGAAACGGTATACCGCAGTGCTGCCCAGCAAATTGGGCAGCGCGCCTACCTCGCTGCCGCCACTGGTCATCACGCGGCGATCGAGGATGTCGATCCGGTGCTGGGCGCAGAAGGTTTCGAAATCCTGCAGGGTGCACAGGTGGACGTTGGGTGTGTCGTACCACTGGTAAGGCAGATCCTCCGACACCGGCATGTTGCCGCGCAGAATATTGAGGCGGTTTTTCCAGTAGCCGAAGTTGGGAAAGCTGACAATGCCTTCCCGTCCCACGCGCAGCATCTCGTGCACCAGCACTTCGGTATGGCGTATCGCCTGCAGCGTTTGCGACAGCACAACGAAATCGAACGCATTGGTCTCGAAACCGGACAGCCCGCTGTCGAGGTCGCCCTGGATTACGTTTACGCCGTTCCTGATGCAAGCCGCCAGCTTGGTGTCGCTGATTTCCACACCGTAACCGCGCACCGAGCGCATTTCCTGCAGATAGCGCAGCAGGCTGCCGTCGCCACAGCCGAGATCGAGCACTGATGCGCCCTGCGGGATCCACGCCGCAATGGCGGCGAAATCCGGGCGGGTAGCGGCGAGTTCGATCGGATCGTGCGCACTCATGCCGCCACCTCCTGCGCAATACGGTCGAGATAGGCACGCATCACATCATGGTAATGCTCATGTCGCATCAAAAACGAATCGTGGCCGTGGGTCGAGGTGATTTCCGCATAGCTGACGTTGCGGCGGTTGTGCAGCAGTGCCTTGACAATGGCGCGCGAACGCTCCGGCGCAAAACGCCAGTCGGTGGTGAATGACAGCACCAGGAAATTTGCGCGTGCCGGCGCGAATGCCTTGTTCAGGTCGTCGTCGTATTCACGCGACGGATCAAAATAATCCAGCGCCTTGGTCATCAGCAAATAAGTATTCGCGTCGAAATAGCCGGCAAACTTGTCGCCCTGGTAGCGCAGATAGGATTCGATCTCGAATTCGATATCGTAGCTATAGCCCAGCTTGCCGGAGCGCAAGCTGCGCCCGAACTTGTCCGCCATCGCATCATCGGAAAGATAGGTGATATGTCCCAGCATGCGCGCCAGGCGCAGGCCGCGTTTAGGCACTACGCCGTGCTCATAGAAATTGCCGCCATGGAAATCCGGGTCGGTCAGGATCGCATTTCGCGCCACGTCGTTGAACGCGATGTTCTCCGCGGTCAGCCGCGGCGCCGCCGCAATCACCAGCGCATGGCGCAAACGCTCCGGGTAGGACAGCGACCATTGCAGCGCCTGCATCCCGCCCAGGCTGCCGCCTATCACGGCGGCAAATTGCTCAATGCCAAGCATGTCCGCAAAGCGTGCCTGCGATTCCACCCAGTCCTCCACCGTCACCACCGGAAAGCTGGCGCCGTAGGGCTTGCCGGTCTGCGGATCGATGCTGGACGGGCCGGTGGAGCCGTGGCAGCCGCCGAGATTGTTCAGGCCGATGACAAAGAACTTATCAGTATCGATGGGTTTGCCTGGACCGATCATGTTGTCCCACCATCCAGTGCTCTTGGGATCGCCCTCATACTGGCCCGCAACGTGGTGGTGTCCCGACAACGCATGGCAGATCAGGATAGCATTGGATTTGTCGCTGTTCAGGGCGCCATAAGTTTCATACACCAGTTCGTAGCGCGGCAGCACCGCACCGCTCTGGAAAGTAAGCGGGGTATCAAACTGCGCGCGCTGTGCGCTGACTATTCCAACCGAATCGTTCAAAACATGCTCCAAAAACAAAACCCGCTCAGCTTTGTGCCAAAACGGGTTAAACGCTTTAGCTGGTATGTTTTACGTGCCCCGCAAGCTGAAATCAAATCGGCACGCAACGAAGTTTCCCGGTTTTGTCCGGCACTGTCAATCGCCGCTAGACCGCATTCAGCTTGTCCAGCAGATCGCGAATTTTCATCGGATCGTCGGCGCGCAGAATTTTATGGGTAAGCGAAGCAATTTCCGGCAAGCTGGTGGTCAGTACGCGCTGCTTGACCCCAAGCAACTGCGACGGATGCATGGAAAACTGGCGCAGGCCCATACCGAGCAACAGGCGGGTATAGGCCAGCTCCCCGGCCATCTCGCCACACACCGAGACCGGCACGCCGGCCTTATTGGCACCGGTGATGACATGCGCCAGCAGGTGCAGCACCGCCGGATGCAGCGGATCGTACAGGTGAGCCACTTCCTCGTCGGTGCGGTCGATGGCCAGGGTGTACTGAATCAGGTCGTTGGTGCCGATCGACAGGAAATCCAGCTTTTTGGTGAACACGTTGAGCGCCAGCGCGGCGGCAGGAATTTCAATCATGCCGCCCACCGGCACGTTGCGATTGTAGGCAATGCCTTCCTCGTCCAGCATGTCCTTGACGTTGTCGATGAATTGCAGCGTCTGGTTGATTTCCGAAATGCTGGACAGCATCGGCACCAGGATTTTCACGTTGCCGTAATGCGAGGCACGCAGCAATGCGCGCAACTGGATGCGGAACAACTGCGGCTCGGCCAGGCTGAGACGGATCGCGCGCAATCCCAGCGCCGGATTGCTGGCAACGCGCTTGGTCTGGTTGAGTTGCTTGTCGGCGCCAAGGTCGAAAGTACGGATGGTCACCGGCAGTCCCTTCATTCCCTCCGCCACGCAGCGGTAGGCCTCGAACTGCTCCTCTTCGTCCGGCAGGTCGTCACGGTTGAGGAACAGGAACTCGCTACGGAACAGACCGACACCGCTGGCGCCATTCTCGTTCACGTCCGCCAGGTCCTGCGGCTTCTCGATGTTGGCCTGCAACTCGACGTGGGTGCCGTCCAGCGTGTTGGCGCGGGCGGTGCGCAGGCGCCGCAGCTTCTGCCGCTCCAGCTCAAGTTGGCTCTGGCGCAGCTTGTATTCTGCCAGGACCTGCTTGTTCGGATTGACGATGATCACGCCCTGCGTGCCGTCGACGATCAACTGGTCGTTTTCGCGCATCAACCGGCGCGCATGCAGCAGGCCGACCACGCACGGCGTATTCAGGCCGCGCGCAATGATCGCGGTATGCGAAGTGGCGCCGCCAAGATCGGTGATGAACGCGGCGAACTGGTGCGATTCGAACTGAATCAGGTCGGCGGGACTCAGATCGTGCGCCACCAGGATGATGTTGCCGTCATGCCCGGCGGCCGGCGGCACATGTCCGGGATGGCCGAGTAACACCTTGAGCACGCGCTCCACCACCTGGATTACGTCGCTCTTGCGCTCGCGCAGGTAAGCATCCTCGAACGCGTCGAAATGCTCGGCCAGGTCGTCCATCTGCACCTTGAGCGCCCACTCGGCATTGCAGTGCTCGCGCTCTATCATTTCGCGCGGCGCCTGGCTGATATGCACATCGCCCAGGATCATCAGGTGCAGGTCGAGGAAGGCGTCGAATTCCGCCCCCGCGTTTTCCGGACGAATTGCATGCAGTGCGGTCAGCTCCTGCCGCGTGGTTTCCAGAGCGGTATCCAGCCGCGCCACCTCTTCCACCACCAGATGCTTGGGCAGGGTGTAATGCGCCACTTCCAGCGTGGTGTGCGAAACCAGGTGGGCATGGCCGATGGCGATGCCGCTGGAAACCGGAATGCCGTGCAGGGTAAAACTCACTCGCCTTCTCCAAAACAATCATCTACCAACTCTTGAATCGCGCTCATCGCTTCCTGTTCCTGGTCGCCGCTGGTTTCGATACCGATGGTCGAGCCCTTGGCTGCGGCCAGCATCATCACCCCCATGATGCTCTTGGCATTGACGCGGCGGCCGTCGCGCGACAGCCAGATGTCGCAGGGAAATCGTGAAGCCAGTTGGGTCAGCTTCGCCGAGGCGCGGGCATGCAACCCCAACTTGTTTTTAATCAGTACTTCCTGTTGCAACATTGCATCCTTCTTCGGGATTGGAATTCATTGAAACGATACAGTCGCGCCCACCCTCGAGCGCCATCCGGGCAAGCTCGTCCAGCGGTTTGTCGCTGTTGGATACCGCACGCAACAGCATCGGCAGGTTGACTCCGGCCACGCCAGCCACATTGGGCATCTCGCACAGGCGAAGGCCGATATTGCAGGGCGTTGCGCCAAATATATCGGCCAGCAGCAGCACACCCTCGCCGTTATCCATATATTCAACCAGTGCGCGCCCTTCGGCCTCCTTGCGAACGGGATCATCGTTCGCCTTTACCGCCAGCACCAGAAGATTGGCAGGCACCTGCCCCAGCACATGCCGCACGCAATCCACCAGGCTGTCGCCCAGCCCGTTGTGTGTCATCAATAAAATCCCGACCAATTCAAATCACTCCCAGATAATGTGCCAGCAGTGCAGCAGCAGCCAGCAAGACAATCCAGCCGTAACGCAGGAATGCACGCAACAGCCCGGCCTTTTTCGCCTCGACCTCCAGGTCATCGTCGACGATACCGCGTATCTTTTGCAAAGCGGCATGACCGACCGTGCGCTGCACGTTCTGTTCGATGCGTTGATCCTGTTCCGTCGTTGTCATGGCTCAACCTCGGCAACCATGTGCTTGTCCGTTAATTTTAGCCGTTTCTGCATGGCAGCGGTGAGATGCACCGTGCCGCCGTCGTCGATCAACAATGCCTCGGAAAGATTCATTTCCTTCGCGGCCTGGCGCCAGCCGTGCACGCCGGAGATGAACAACGGCTTGGAATCCGCATCCGACCTTACGCCGGCACGCGCTCCGCGGGTCAGGATGGTCACTGCCTCCACGCCCTGCGCCGGCTGGCCGCTGCGCGGATCAATCAGGTGGCAATAACGTTTGCCGTTCACCATGAAATAACGCTGGTAATCGCCCGAGGTGCCGATGGCCTCGCCGTCGTGCAGTTCCACCGTAGCGAACGGGCCGGGCTTGCGCGGATGCTGGATACCTACCCGCCAGGGACGCGAACCATGGCTGCCCAGCGCCAGCACGTTGCCGCCGATATTGATCAGTGCATTATGCACATCCATTTTTTTCAGTATTGCCGCCGCCCGGTCCAGCGCATAACCCTTGGCATAGCCGCCCAGGTCGACCTGCACCGCCTTGTTGCGGCTGAAGGCAACGTCACCCTTTAGCGTGATATCTGTCATCCGCGGATTGAAAGCCACCAGCGCCCGGACTTTCTTTTCATCCGGCAACACCGCTTTGAAGGTGTCGGCCTGGAAACCCCACAGCCTGATCAATCCGCCGATAGCCGGATCGAACAGGTTTTTCGATTGCACGGAAATCGCTGTGGCATCCTTGAGTATCGCCGCCAGTTCGGGGGATACCTGCCTGCTTTTGCCTTGGGCAAAAGCTGCATTCAGTTCGCTCAGCTCGGAATGCTTCCACGCATGCAGCTTGTTGTGCAGGCGCTGGAATTCCTCCATCACCGCCTTGACCGCCTGCTTCGCCTGCGGCTGCGGTTCGCCATACACGCTGACTTCGACCAGCGTGCCGAACACGTAGCCCTGTTCCTGGTATAGCGGCTCCTTGCCGCAGGCCGAAAGCAGCAAAACTGCCGCCAGCAAAAAAATGCGCCGGGAAAAACTCACTGCTGCATTTCTTCAAGCTCGACCGCAGCAGCCAGCAGTGCCAGTCTGGCCACCACCCCGTAGGCATAGAAACGGTTGGGCACGTCGTCCGGCGCACCTTCCGGATTGGGCAGGGTGCAACTGGCCTCGAATGCCAGCGGCACGAAATGCATACCGGGTGAATTGAGGTTTTCGTCGCTGCGGCGATCGGTATGCACCCGGTAGAAACCACCGACCACATAGTGATCGACCATGTATACCACCGGTTCGGCTACCGCATCATTGATACTTTCGAAGGTGTATACGCCTTCCTGCACCAGCACGTCGTGCACCTCCAGGCCTTCCTTGCCCACCGCCATCTTGTTGCGTTGCTTGCGGTTGAGTCCCTTCACTTCGCTGGCATCCTTCACCGTCATGATGCCCATGCCGTAGGTTCCGGCATCGGCCTTGGCGATAACGAACGGCTCTTCCTTTACGCCATACTCGGCATATTTCGCGCGCATTTTCTGCAGTATCTCGTCGACGCGCGCAGCTAGGCATTCTTCGCCGGTGCGTTGCTTGAAATCGACTTTCCCGCAGGAAGCGAAATAGGGATTGATCAGCCATGGATCGATGTCGAGCATCTGCGCAAGATCTTCCGCTACCTTGTCGTAAGCGGCGAAATGATGCGACTTGCGACGCATGGTCCAGCCCGCTTCGAGCGGCGGCAGCACCGCCTGTTCCAGATTCTGCAGAATCTCCGGCGTGCCGGATGAAAGGTCGTTGTTGAGCAACACCACACAGGGATCGAAGCCATCCACGCTGAGCCGGTTTTTTTCCCGATGCAGCGGCTCCAGCGTCAGGGTGCCGCCGTCGGGCAGCGCCAGTTGCGTCGGCTTGTCGATCTCCGGCAACAGGCTGCCGATGTGCACCTTGAGCCCGGCCTGCCTCAGGATCACCGCAAGTTGCGCCACATTCTGCAGGTAATACTGGTTGCGCGTGTGATTTTCCGGCACCAGCAACACGCCGCGTGCGTCGGGGCAGATCTTTTCGACAGCGCTCTGCGCCGCCTGCACGCACAACGGCAGGAAATCCGGGTTGAGGTTGTTGAAGCCGCCGGGAAACAGGTTGGTATCGACCGGCGCCAGCTTGAAACCGCTGTTGCGCAGGTCCACCGATGAATAGAACG
>CAZMSI010000017.1:0-15697 GCA_964568895.1 uncultured Sideroxydans sp.
TGCGGTGGCCATTGGCCGGATGTTCGCGCATGATTTGCCATTCCTCGTCGGTCAGACGGTCCGGCTTCAGCAGGATGGCGTCCGGCACGCCGATCTTGCCGATGTCGTGCAGCAGGCTGCCCCAGTAGACTTCGCGCAGGTCGCTCGCCTCCTTGTAGTGGTGCGCCGCCAGCAGCAAGGTGTGCGTCGCGACCCGCTTGGAATGCAGGCCGGTTTCCTTTTCCCTCAGGTCCAGCGCCTCGGCGAGGGACTCGACGAACAGTTCATAGGGATCGTTTCCCAGCCCGCCGCGTTGCTTGCGCGAATTCAGCAGGCAATGCTCACAGGTATGGCGGCCGAGTATCCGGACATATTGCCGGTCATGGGTGGCCGTGCCGCATTCGGTACAGGCGGCGGCGAAACCGTCAGCCGACAAGGTGGAGGCGAGCTGTTCTTCCATCGCGATCTTTCCGCCGAAATAGATAGCCTGTTTTTATTGGACTCGCCTGCTTGCGCGAAGTCAAATCCGCTTGCGCCTGTATCTCCAATGGCAGGATGGTTGTGGCGCCAGCTTTACCACCATTACTGCGAACAGGTCCGGACTCGCCGGAATGAGGCAACCGGGATTTTCAGCCATGGCTGCGGATTACCCGGCCGGCTTGCCGTCGCTCTCGCCTTCTGCTTTTACCAGGCGAATACTCAGGATAGCCACCAGCACTACGCCAAAAAACGGCCCCCACGAGCCCAGCCACGGATGCAGGAATATCCCCAGCAGCACCAGCGGCACAAACATCAGCAACATAAACGACCAACGCAAGCCGATTGTAAATGTACCGTTGCAGGACGGGCAATGACGCGACGCAGCAATCGGACTCACTTCGGGGGATTTCAGGGTAAAGGCATGGCCGCAGTGCGGGCAGGTCAAAAGTTTCATGTGGTCTATCTGGGTTTTCTGGTTAACAAATACGTGCTGCACGGACACGCGCAGCACCGACATATCATTCGGCCATAAAATGTATGGTCAGCGCCACCGTCGCCACGCCCATGAGAATCAGCAGCACCTGCTGCACAGTGTCGCGTAAATGCGCGCGTTTGTGCAGGCCCGGAATCAGGTCGGCCACGGCAACGTAAAGCAGGCTTGCCGCCGCCAGCGCCAGCATGGTCGGTATCCACGACTGCATGGTCTGCAGGGTAAGGTAGCCGAGCACGCCGCCTGCTACCGAGGCAAAACTGGAAATCATGTTGTATTTCAGCGCGCGTACCCTGCCATAGCCGGAATGCAGCAGGATGGCGAAATCGCCGACTTCCTGCGGTATCTCGTGCGCGATGATTGCCACTGCGGTAACCACCCCGAGATGCGTATCGGTCAGGAACGCCGCAGCGATGATGATACCGTCGACGAAGTTGTGGACGGTATCGCCCACCGTGACCATCAGGCCGCTGCGGCCGTGATCGTGATCGTGCTCACTGGCCAGCAACTCATGTCCCTCGCAATGCTCCTGGTGACAGTGCCGCCACAGCACCATCTTTTCCAGGACAAAGAACAACAGAATGCCAAACAGCACCGTGCCGCTCAGCACGGGAACGCTTTTGGTCTGCTTGATTGCCTCCGGCAGCACATCGAGGAACACCGCGGCAAGCATGGCGCCGATGGCATAGCTGACCATCGCGCCGAGATAGCGTTGCATGCGCTCGTTAAGCGCAAAGATCGCCGCGAGCAGCACGCTCAGCGCACCGCCCATGATACTGGAGGCAACAATCCAGGCTAGTGTGCTCATATTGAATTAAGCCCTCACGCGGGAATCAGCCGCGGTCCAGCAGATAGGCAACATAACGCGCCACGCCCTGCTCCACGTCGAAGAACGGCGCATCGTAGCCGCCGCCGGCGCGCAGATCGGCCATATCGGCCTGGGTGTAGCTCTGGTACTTGCCCTTCAGCTGTTCCGGAAACGGGATGTAGCGCAGCAACTGTTTGCTGCGGATTTCCTCCAGCGTCAGCACGTCCTCGCCCTGCTTGGCGCGCAGCGTGTTGATCACCGCCACCGCTACATCGTTGAAGCTCTGCGCGCGGCCGGTGCCAAGGTTGAAAACGCCCGACCTGTCGGGATTGTCGAGGAAATGCATGTTTACCCTGCTCACATCCTCCACCGACACGAAGTCGCGCAACTGGGCGCCGTTTTCATAGCCGTCGCAACCCTCGAACAGTTTGACGTAGCCTTCGGCGCGATACTGGTTGAAGAAGTGCCAGGCCACCGAGGCCATGCGTCCCTTGTGCTGCTCGCGCGGGCCGTACACGTTGAAATAGCGCAGGCCGACGATCTGCGCCGTGCGCTTGTCCATGCGGCGGCGCACCACCTGGTCGAACAGGAACTTGGAATAGGCGTAGACGTTGAGCGGCGACTCGTGCGCGCGGCTCTCCTTGAACACCGGCCCCGCGCCGTACACCGAAGCGGAAGACGCATACAGGAACGGCACTTCCTCTTTCTGGCAGTAATCCAACAGTTGCAGCGAATAGCGGTAGTTGTTCTGCATCATGTAGCGGCCGTCGCTTTCCATGGTGTCGGAACAGGCGCCCTGATGCAGCATCGCCTTCAGCAAGCCGTCGAAATAGCCCCTGCCGAGATAGTCGAGAAATTCCTCCTTGCCCATGTAGTCGGCGATGTCGCAATCGGTGAGGTTGCGGAACTTGTCGGCATTCTTCAGGTTGTCGACGGCAATGATGTTGTTCTCGCCGCGCTCGTTCAGCGCCTTCACCAGATTGGAACCGATAAAACCAGCTGCCCCCGTCACAACGTAATACATGCTTATCTCTCCCTGCTGGTTTCAGTGAAGGCTAATGCGCGATAGCGCGTTATGCCGCAGCTAAAACCAGCGGCACCTGTAACTATGTAATACATAATCTACCCGTTCATGTCCTGAATGATTTCTTCACGGCTGACCACCGCCGTCCCCAGCTTGCCAACCACGATGCCCGCCGCGCGGTTGGCAATGCGCATCGCCTGTGGCAGGTCGGCGCCGCCCGCCAGCATTGCAGCCAGCACTGCAATCACGGTATCGCCCGCACCACTCACGTCGAACACTTCGCGCGCATGCACCGGTTGGTGCACCTCCGGCTGGCCGGCGCGGTACAGGCTCATGCCGTCTTCGCTGCGCGTCACCAGTAGCGCGTCGAGCTGCAATTCCTCGCGCAGTTTCTGCGCCTTGGCGGTCAGTTCGTCTTCGTTCTTCCAGCCGCCTGCCACCTCGCGGAACTCGCTGCGGTTCGGCGTGAGCAGCGTCGCGCCCTGGTAGCGCGCATAGTCTTCACCCTTGGGGTCGACCAGCACCTGCTTGCCGGCCTCCCTGGCCAGCTCGATCATTTTCCTGATGTGTGCCAGCCCGCCCTTGCCGTAATCCGACAGCACCACCACATCGGCCTGCGACAGCTTGGCGCGGTAATCCTCCAGCTTGGCACGCAGCACTTCGTGACTGGGCTGGGTCTCGAAATCGATGCGCAGCAACTGCTGCTGGCGCGCGACCGCGCGCAGCTTGATGGTGGTGGCGATGGTGTCGTCGCGGTACAGCAGCGCATTGACGTTGTGCTGCTCGCGCATCAACTGTTCCAGCCGGCTGCCCGGCTCGTCGCTGCCGACCACCGACAGCAACGTGCACTGCGCGCCCAGCGCCGCGATGTTGCGCGCCACGTTGGCCGCGCCACCTGGCCGGTCCTCGACGCGCGCCACCTTGAGCACCGGCACCGGCGCTTCCGGCGAAATGCGCTCGACGTCGCCGAACCAGTAGCGGTCCAGCATCACGTCGCCCACTACCAGCACGCGCGCGTTATCGAACGACGGCAGTTCATTCATGCCGCATCTCCTGTCTGTTGCGAAATCTCCTGCAGCGCCTGCAGCGGATCGATAGCACGGGTAATCGGCCGCCCGATCACCAGGTAGCTGGAACCATTATCCAGCGCTTCGCGCGGCGTCATCACCCGCATCTGGTCGTCGAGCCCGGCCTGCGCCGGCCGGATGCCCGGGGTGACCAGGCAGAATTCATTGCCGCATTGCGCGCGCAGCAACGGCGCCTCCTGCGCCGAACATACCACTCCGTTCATCCCGCTGGCACGCGCCAATGTCGCCAGCCGCAACACCATTTCGGCAGGCGTGGCGGCGATGCCCAACTCTGTCAGGTCTTCCTGCCCCATGCTGGTCAGCACGGTGACGGCAATCAGTTTGGGTGGCTTGCTTACGCTCGCCATTGCTTCCTGCGCCGCTTCCATCATCCTGCGTCCGCCCAGCGCATGCACGTTTACCATCCACACCCCAAGCGCGGCGGCAGCCTTGCACGCCTGCGCCGTGGTGTTGGGGATGTCGTGGAATTTCAGATCGAGGAACACCTCGAAACCACGCTGCATCAACTGCTCCACCAGTTGCGGCCCGGCTGTGGTGAATAGTTCCTTGCCGACTTTCAGGCGGCACAGTTCAGGCCGCAACTGCGTGGCCAGTTCCAGTGCCGGCCTGGCCTCGGCGTAGTCCATTGCCACAATAATTTTCGGGTCGCTGCTCATATGTTTTCCTGCCTGCTCTCTTCGCTGCGCCGCGGCGAATAGGTTTCCCAGCTGTGGCAAGCCGGACAGTGCCAGTAGAACTGGCGCGCCTTGAAGCCGCAACTGGTGCAGTGGTACATCGCCAGTGAACGGGTACGCTGATGCACCAGTTTTTTCACCAGCTCGACATCGCCACGGCGCTGCAGCGACTGGTCCAGCAGCCGCGCTTCCAGCAACTTGTCCAGCCCGAGCAGCGAGGGATTGCGTTCCAATTCGTCGCGCACCATCTGGTAGGCAGCTTCCCCGCCGTCGCGCTGCAGGATGGCATGAAACAGCACATCCACCAGATCCGGCGAGTGATGCCTGGACAGATATTGCTGCAGCAGGGCGATACCCTCGTCGTCGCGCCCACTCTGCCGATAGGCCTCGAGCAGGCGTTCGGCCACCAGCGGCAGGTACTGCGGGTCCTGCTGTTCGATGCGCTGCCAGGTTTCGATGGCTCCGGCATGGTTTCCAGCCGCGCTTTCCATGTCGCCCAGCATCATGCTGGCGCGCACCGACTGCGGATTCGTTTCCAGTGCCTGGCCGAGGTGAGCGCGCGCCGCATCGAGTTGGCCGTGCGCAATTTCTCCCGCGGCCAGTTCGCAATAAAAGAAGGCTGCTTCCCTGTGATGCGGCTCGCCGGTAAGCCCGGTCAATTGCTGCGTCACAGCGATGGCCTTGAGCCAGTCCTGCTCCTTCTGGTAAATCTCCAGCAGAAAATCCAGCGCCGGCCCGGCATAGGAAGTTTGCTGCAAATCCTGGAACAATTCCTCGGCACGATCCAGGATGCCGGCCTTGAGGTAATCCTGTGCCAGTTCGAACAGCGCTTGCTGGCGTTTGTCGTCGTCGAGATCGGCGCGCTCAACCAGGTTGAGGTGCATGCGCAAGGCGCGATCCACTTCGCCGCGGCGGCGGAACAGGCTGCCCAGCGCGAAGTGCAGTTCGACCGTCTGCGGATCGACCTGGACCACCTCAATAAAAGCATCGATGGCCTTGTCCTGCTGTTCGTTGAGCAGAAAGTTGAGCCCCTGGAAATAGGAACGCGGCAGTGCGCTGGATTCATCCACCAGTTGTTTGATATCGATGCGCGCCGCCAGCCAGCCCATGCCGAAAAACAGGGGAAAGGCCAACAACATCCACGGTTCGAATTCCATAAGCAGTTCTGTGCTAAATCAGGAAGGCCGGGGCGGTGACGATGCCGTCTCCCCGGCTTCGATCAATTTATTCTTCATGTGCAGTTCGCGCTTGAGCGCGGATATTTCCCGGCGTTGCCGCAGCACATTGCCCAGCACCGCAAGCATCCCCACCACCGTTCCCGCCGCAAAGAACAGCAGCATGATTACCACCAGTGAAGTCTGCCATTTGTAGCCCAGGAAATAGTACAAGTCCACTGGCTGGTCGTTTTTCATCGCCAGTCCAAGCAGGATGAAAAACAGCAAAATACGCAATAACCAGTTCACATAGCGCATGGTTTACTCACAACGGGTTCGAGACCGCACATTAACACAACAGCCAAAAAATTGGCGGCACCATCTCGCGACAGGCCGCCAATTTGTTCATCATCAGAACAGGTCAGGAAGAATGATCGACCCGCTCGCGCAGCTCCTTGCCCGCCTTGAAGTGCGGCACGTATTTGGCGGGCACACTGACCTTTTCACCGGACTTGGGATTGCGCCCCACCCGTGGCGGGCGATAGTTCAATGCAAAGCTGCCGAAGCCGCGGATTTCGATGCGGCCGCCCTGGGCCAGCGTCGAAGCCATGGTGTCAAGGATCACCTTGACCGACAACTCTGCATCCTTCGCCAGCAATTGCGGGTAACGCTCGGCAAGCCTGGCAATAAGATCGGAACGGGTCATTTACTTACTCCTCCTTACTGATTCTCAGTCTTGCTGGTATCCAGCTTGGCCTTGAGCAATGCGCCCAGGTTGGTGGTACCGGCAGAACTGGCGTTCTCCGCGGAAAGCTTCTGCATTGCGGCCGCTTCTTCAGCCCTGTCCAGCGCCTTGATCGACAGGTTGATATTGCGGTTTTTGCGATCCACATTGATCACGACTGCTTTCACGGTATCGCCTTCCTTGAGGTGGTTGCGGATGTCTTCCACGCGATCGGCGGAAACTTCCGATGCCTTCAGGTAGCCTTCGGTATCGCCATCCAGGCTGATGACTGCGCCCTTGGCGTCGATCGACTTGACCGTGCCGTCTACCACGCTGCCCTTGTCGTGGGTAGCGATGAAACCGTTGAAGGGATCACCATCCAGCTGCTTGATACCGAGGGAGATGCGCTCGCGCTCGACATCGATCGCCAGTACCACGGCCTCGACTTCATCGCCCTTCTTGTAATTGCGCACGGCTTCTTCGCCGGGCACTGCCCAGGACAGGTCAGACAGGTGCACCAGACCGTCGATACCGCCGTCCAGGCCGATAAAAATACCAAAGTCGGTGATCGACTTGATCTGGCCCTGTACCTTGTCGCCCTTCTTGTGGTTGAGCGAGAAATCGTCCCACGGATTGGCCTGACACTGCTTCATGCCCAGCGAAATGCGGCGGCGACCTTCGTCGATCTCGAGGATCATCACTTCGACTTCGTCGCCGAGCGCAACCACCTTGGATGGATGGACGTTCTTGTTGGTCCAGTCCATTTCGGAAACGTGTACCAAGCCTTCGATACCCTGTTCGATTTCCACGAACGCGCCGTAGTCGGTCAGGTTGGTCACCTTACCGAACAGGCGGGTACCCTGCGGATAGCGGCGGGCCAGACCATTCCACGGATCGTCGCCCATCTGCTTGATGCCGAGCGAAACGCGGTTCTTTTCCTGGTCGAACTTGAGGATCTTGGCTTCGACCTCGTCGCCCACGGCCAACACCTCGGATGGATGCTTGACGCGGCGCCAGGCCAGATCAGTGATGTGCAGCAGACCATCGATGCCGCCGAGGTCGAGGAACGCACCGTAATCGGTGATGTTCTTGACCACGCCCTTGACCACGGCGCCTTCCTTCAGGCTGGCCAGCACGGCCTCGCGATCGGCGCCCATGGTTTCTTCCAGCACGGCACGGCGCGACACCACCACGTTGTTGCGCTTGCGGTCGAGCTTGATGACCTTGAATTCCATGGTCTTGTTTTCGTACGGTGCAGTATCCTTGACCGGGCGGATATCCACCAGCGAGCCGGGCAGGAAGGCACGGATGCCGTTGACCATGGCGGTAAGGCCGCCCTTGACCTTGCCGCTGACAAAGCCTTCGACAACCTTGCCTTCTTCCATCGCCACTTCCAGCTCGTGCCAGGCAGCGAGGCGCTTGGCTTTTTCGCGGGACAGCTTGGTTTCGCCATAGCCGTTCTCCAGCGATTCGATGGCCACGGTAACGAAATCGCCGGCAGCGACTTCGAGCTCACCCTGGTCGTTGAGGAATTCCTCGACCGGGATAAAACTTTCGGACTTCAGTCCGGCATTAACGATCACCACGTTCTGGTCGACGCGCATGACTTGCGCGGTAATCAGTTCGCCGACGCGCATTTCCTTGCGACTCAGGCTTTCTTCGAACAGGGCGGCAAAACTTTCGGGATCGGCTACAGCAGCATCATTAGCATTCATAATGTATTGAGGTACCTGGGAACAAATTCCGCTTGGGGCGGAAGGGTTAGTTAAACATCCCGCAACAGCATGGCCGTTGCGGAGCCTTTACTTCAATGACGGTAACGTGCCAGCACTTCCTGCACCGCCTGATTGATATTCAGATCGGTCGTATCCAGCAGACTCGCATCCGTCGCCTGTTGCAGTGGGGCCACGCTGCGCTGGCTGTCTCGCTCGTCGCGTGCGCGGATTTCCTGCAAAAGGGCGGCAATATTAGCACTCATTCCTTTTTCCATCAACTGTTTATATCGCCGCTCCGCACGCACCTCGGCAGAGGCGGTCAGGAACACCTTGAGCACCGCGTCCGGGAACACCACCGAGCCCATGTCGCGCCCGTCCGTAACCAGCCCCGGCGCCCGGCGGAAGGCGTGCTGCTTGTCCAGCAAGGCTGCTCGCACCGCGGGTAGCGCCGCAACCTTCGAGGCCCCGGCGGCGCATTGTTCGCCGCGCACTTCGTCGCCGACCTTTTCCCCGTCCAGCCAGATATCAGCTCCCTCGAAGCGCACATCCATGATTCCGGCCAGTTCGGCCAGGCCGGCTTCGTCGGCCAGCGCCACGCCGTGTTTTTGCGCGGCCAGCGCCAGCACCCGGTACAGCGCCCCGCTGTCGAGATAGTTGAAGCCAAGCTCCCTGGCCACCAGCATCGCCACTGTTCCCTTGCCGGAAGCCGAGGGACCGTCGATGGCAATCACCGGCACCGCCTGCGTCACGCCGGCGAAACGCTCGAAATAGTCCGGAAAGGTCTTGGCCACGCAGCCTGGATCGTTGATGCGCACGCCTGCCCCGCCGAAGGCGGCCAGCGAGAAACACATCGCCATGCGGTGATCGTCGTAGGTATCGATGCCTGCGGCAGAATTGAGGATTGAGGGTTGAGGAGGGGTTATCCGAATAAAGTCCGCGCCCTCTTCCACCACAGCACCCACTTTGCGCAACTCGGTCGCCATCGCCGCGATGCGGTCGGTTTCCTTGACCCGCCAACTGGCGATGTTGTGTAGCGTGGTGGTGCCGTCGGCAAACAACGCCGCCACCGCCAGTGTCATGGCCGCATCCGGGATGTGGTTGCAATCGAGATCAATGGCTTTCAGCTTGCCACCCGCCGGTGCACTTGCCTGCATCCAGTTATCGCCGATCTCGATCTGCGCACCCATCTGTTGCAGCGCCTCGGCAAAACGCACGTCGCCCTGCACGCTGTCGCGCCCCACACCCTCAACCCGTACCGGCCCGCCGCCGATGGCACCCGCGGCAAGAAAATACGAGGCCGACGAAGCATCGCCTTCTACATGGATCGTACCGGGGCTCCGGTAACGCTGGGCACCAAACACCATAAAACGCTGCCAGTCCTGGCGTTCCACGCGCACGCCGAAACGCATCATCATCGCCAGCGTGATCTCGATATAGGGTCTGGAAATCAGTTCGCCCACCACATCGACCACCACTGCCTCACCGGTAAGTGGCAACGCCATCAACAAGCCGGTGAGAAACTGGCTGGACACATCGCCGCGTACCTGCACCGTATTGCCCGCCAGCATGCCGGGACATATCTGCAGTGGCGGAAAACCTTCGTTACCGAGATAACGAATGTCCGCGCCAAGCTGGCGCAGCGCATCGACCAGGTCGCCGATCGGTCGCTCGTGCATGCGCGCCACGCCGGACAATTCATAATTTCCTCCCGCCAGCGCAAGCGCTGCGGTCAGCGGCCGGAACGCGGTACCGGCATTGCCGAGAAACAGTTTGGCCTCTTTGACAGGGAAATTGCCGCCGCAACCTTCCACGTGATAAGCCTGTCCTGAGCCTGGTCGAAGGGCGTTGTCGCCCAGCACTTCGACCGACACCCCCAGCGTACGCAAGGCATCGAGCATGCGCTCGGTGTCGTCGGAATGCAGCAGGTCGCGTACCTCGGTCGTGCCCTCAGCCAGCGCAGCCAGCAGCAGCACACGATTGGAAATGCTCTTCGAACCCGGCAATTGCACCGTACCGTGCGCGCTCAGCAATGGAGGAAGGTCGAGATATTCCTGCTCAGACATATTAATTTAAAGACTATTGTTGCGACCAATCGCCGCGCACATCGCTCGCTAACTGGAATATTTCTTCCAATTTGTCCGCGTCGCCCGATTCCAGCACCTGGTACATCGCGTACAGTTCGTCGGCGTACAGCTTCAGTTCACGCAGCAGCGGCTCGCGGTTGGCCATACAGATGTCGCGCCACATCTCGGGCGAGCTGGCGGCAATGCGGGTGAAATCGCGGAAACCGCTGGCCGCGAACGACAGCAACAGCTTGTGGTTTTCGCGCTGCACCAGGTCGTGTACCAGCGCGAATGACAGCAGGTGCGGCAGATGGCTGACCGCGGCGAACACTTCATCGTGCTGCTCCGGCGTCAACCGGCTCACCGCCATGCCACAGGCTTCCCATGCCGCGCAGGCGCGAATCAGCAATTCGTTGCTATTTTCGGGCAGCGGCGTCAGCACCACTCGCTTGCCCATGTACAGGTCTGCCAACGCTGCGGCGGGCCCGCTCGCTTCCGCGCCGGCAATCGGATGCGCGGGCACGAACTGCCCGATTTTGTCTCCCAGGTTGGCACGCGCCGCAGCCACCACGTCGCTTTTGGTACTGCCGCCGTCGATGACCAGCGTATCCGCGCCGAGATGCGGCGCAATGTTTGCGAAAATTTCCGCCATCTGCGCCACCGGCACGGCCAGCAGCACCAGGTCGGCATCCGCCACCTCGAGCGCCACGTCCTCGCCGATGCGGTCGACGATGCCGGCTTCGAGCGCCTTCTTCAGCGTCCCCTTGGTACGGCCGAAGCCGACCACCTCGCCCACCGCTTCCGCCTTGCGCATGGCCAGCGCAAACGAGCCGCCGATCAGGCCGACGCCGAATATAACGATCTTCCGAAAATTCTGAGTTGTCATGATTCGCTCTGGTGTATCAGTTGTCCTGCGGCATCCAGCACCTGCACGCTGACCGGAATGCCATTGCGCACGCTGTCGGTCACCACGCAAAAATCCTCGAACTGTTCGACGCAATGTTCGAGACGCTCGACGGTTTGCCCGAGCCGGATATCCACCTCGAAACCGCCGACCCGTAGCCGACCCTTCTCGTTGCGCACCATTTTACCCTTTACCTTGGCGATGATTTCTCCCGGTTCCTGCTTGAACTTGTTCAGGCAAAACAGCAGGCTGGCGGACAGGCAGTTCGCCACCGCCGCCGCCAGCAGGCGCGAGGCATTCGGACCTTCTCCCGCACCCAGCGGCGCCGGTTCGTCCAGTTGCAGATCGGGCACGCCCGCGAGATCGAATTCCACGTTGAAGCGGTAGTCCTGCTGCCGGGTCAGCTTCAATGTGAATTCCATGTCGGGCATGCTGTTTCCCCTAAAGCGTTCTGCCAATGGCACCTGCTATCGCACCCAGCGTGCCCATCAGGTCTTTCAGTTCCTGCGGTGCCAGCGCTTGGTCGGCATCGCACCATGCGTCGCACGGATTCGGGTGCATTTCCACCAGCAGTCCGTCCGCACCCGCAGCAATCGCGGCCTGAGACAGCGCCGGCACCATCCATGCCTTGCCGCCGGCGTGCGAGGGATCGACGATCACCGGCAGGTGGGTTTCCTTCTTCAGCACCGGGATCGCGGTCACGTCGAGCACGTTGCGGTAGTAGGTCTCGAACGTGCGGATGCCGCGCTCGCAGAAAATAATGTCGTGGTTGCCGCCGGCCGCGATGTATTCCGCCGCCATCAGCCATTCGCCAATGGTGGCCGACATGCCGCGCTTGAGAATCACCGGCTTGTTGATGCGGCCCACCTCTTTCAGCAGGTCGAAATTCTGCATGTTGCGTGTGCCGATCTGGATCACATCGACGTCGTATTCGAGGAAGGTGTCCAGCATGCGGATATCCATCAGTTCGGTAACGATGGGCAATTTGTATTTCTCGGCCGCGGTACGGAAGATGTCCAGCCCTTCCTTGCCCTTGCCCTGGAAAGTGTAGGGACTGGTGCGCGGCTTGAATGCACCGCCGCGCATCAGCCGGCAACCGGCTTCATTCACATACTTCGCTGACAGATCCATCTGCTCCTGCGTTTCCACCGAGCACGGGCCGGCAATGACCTGAATCTGCCTGCCGCCGAGCGGCACGCCGGCAATGTCGATCACCGTGCTCTCGGGGTGCGACTCGCGCGATACGATCTTGTACTGCTTGGCGATGTGCATCGCCGATTCCACGCCGGGCAGCGGCGTGAACATCTCCGGGTCGAGACTGCGCTCGTCGCCGATGGCGCCGATCACCGTGCGCTCGATGCCGCGCGAAATATTGGCCTGCAGGCCGGCCGCTTCCAGTTTCTTTACCACCGCGCCGATCTGTTCGTCGGTGACTTTCCTGCCCATTACTATGATCATTTAACTTCCCTTAACTTCCTTGATTGCTTGCTGCAACGCAGCCAAAAACTTGATGTTCTCCTGTTCCGTGCCGATGCTCACCCGCAAGTATTCCGGCATCTCGTAGCTGGCCACCGGACGCACGATCACGCCCAGCTCCAGCAGGCGGCGGTACATCTTCGCACCGTCGCCGACCTTGAAACTGACGAAATTGCCGTACGATGGAATGTAATCCAGCCCCAATTTCTCTAGTCCCTGCGTGATCTGCCGCATACCGCGCAGATTGCTTTCGTGGGTCTTGCGTACGAAGTCCTCATCGCCCAACGCGGCTACCGCCGCAGCCTGCGCCACGCTATTGACATTAAATGGCTGACGCACGCGGTTCACCATGTCCGCCACCTGTGCATCGGCAAACGCATAGCCGACGCGCAGACCAGCCAGTCCGTAGGCCTTGGAGAAGGTGCGCGAAACGATCAGGTTCGGGAATTCCTTGAGCCAGGCCACCGAATCGTAACGGCACGCTTCCGGCAGGTATTCGTTATAGGCCTCGTCCAGCACCACCAGCACATGCGGTGGCATCGCGCGCAGAAAATCCAACAGCACATCTGCTTCAGCGAAGGTGCCGGTCGGGTTATTCGGGTTGGCGACGAACACCAGCTTGGCATCGTTGTCCGTCACCGCCTTGAGCATGGCCGGCAGGTCGTGGCCGAAATCGGCCGCCGGCACGCTGATGCCAACGCCGCCTACGGCCTGCACCGCCAGCGGATACACCGCGAAAGCATGCTGCGAGTACACCGCCTTGTCGCCTACGGTCAAAAAGGCGCGCGCTGCCAGTTCCAGCAAATCATTGGAGCCATTGCCGATCACGATGCGCTCGTGCGTCACACCGTAGCGTTTATGCAGCGCGTCCTTCAGTTCGAAGCCGTTGCCGTCCGGATACAAGGCAATGGTCTTCAGCGCTTCCTGCATCGCGGCCGTCGCCTGCGGACTGCAGCCCAGCGGGTTCTCGTTGGATGCCAGCTTGACGATATTGCTGATGCCCAACTCGCGCTCCAGCTCGGCAATCGGTTTGCCAGGCTGGTAGGGTGCGATGGCGCGGATATAGGAAGGCGCCAGTTCGGAAAAATTCATGCTCGTCATCTAAAAAAACAAAAGAGGCTTAAAGACTAGGCGGCTGGATAGGAGCCCAGCACCTTCAGGAACGCCGCCGCCTGTTTCAGCTCGTCCAGTGCGGCAGCGACTGTTTCATCCTGCTGATGCCCCTCGATGTCCGCGAAGAACACGTATTCCCACAAGCCGGAACGCGCCGGACGCGATTCCAGGCGGGTCATCGATACACCGTGTTTCGCCAGCGGAACCAGCAGGTCGTGCACCGCGCCGGGGCGGTTGGCCGCTGACATCACCAACGAAGTCTTGTCGCGGCCGGACGGCGCAATTTCCTGGTTGCCGATGATCAGGAAGCGCGTGGTATTGCGCGGATCGTCCTCGATGTTCTCCTCCAGCACCGGCACGCCGTAGTTCTTTGCCGCCTGTACGCCGGCGATCGCTGCGCCGTCGTGCATATGGGTCGCGGCCAGACGCGCCGCCTCGGCGTTGCTCGCCGCCGGGATGCGCTCGGCATGCGGCAGGTTGGCATTGAGCCAGCCCTGGCATTGCCCCAGCGACTGCGGATGCGAATACACGCGTTTGATCAACGCACGATCGCTCTGGTACGACAGCAGACACTGGTGCACCGGCAGCATCACTTCGCCGCACAGTTTGAGCGACGTCTGCTGCAGCAGATCCAGCGTGCGGCCGATGGCGCCCTCGGTGGAATTTTCCACCGGCACCATGCCGTAAAGCGCGGCACCACTCTCCACCGCACGGAAGATGTCGTCGATGTTTGTGCATGGCTGGCCGTGCACCGCACCGCCGAAACGCTTGATGGTCGCCTGTTCGCTGAACGTCCCCTCGGGTCCGAGGTAGGCCACGGAGATCGGCGCTTCCAGCGCACGACAATTCGACATGACTTCAGTGAACAAACGGTTAATGCTTGCTTCGGGTAGCGGGCCGGGATTTGCGTCGGCCATCCGGCGCAGCACCTGCGCTTCGCGCTCCGGACGCAGCACCGCGCTGTCGCCCTTGGCATGACCAATTTCCTGGGCCAGCCTGGCGCGCTCGTTGAACAGCCGCAGCAACTCGTCGTCGATGCGGTCGATCTGTTCGCGGCACTGTTTCAGTTCGTCGCTCATTCGCAATTACACCATTAGCGCCAGGTCACGCACCATCAGCACGCCGGGAATGGCAGCAATCTGCTCGATCAGCGGCTGCGGCAGCGGACTGTCCACGTCCACCAGGGTATAGGCCATGTCGCCGCGCGACTTGTTCACCATATTATGGATGTTGATGCCGGCATCGGCCAACGTGGTAGAAATCTGGCCCAGCATGTTGGGCACGTTGGCATTGGCAATCGCCACACGGTAGTTCGATTCGCGCGGCATACCGACACTGGGAAAGTTCACCGTGTTGACGATGTTGCCGTGTTCCAGGTAATCGCGCAACTGCTCGGCTACCATCACCGCACAGTTCTCCTCTGCTTCGCGCGTGGATGCGCCCAGGTGCGGCAGCGCGATTACACGAGGATTATTCTGCGTGCCGTTGGTCGGGAAATCGCAAACGTAGCAGCGCAGGTGCTTGTTCTCCAGGCCAGCCAGCACTGCCGCCTCATCGACGATGGCATCGCGCGAGAAGTTTAGCAGCACGCTGCCCTGTTTCATCGCCTGTACCCGTTTTTCGTCGATCAGCTTGCGCGTGGCATCCAGCAGTGGCACGTGCAGGGTCACAAAGTCACTGTGCCGCAGCAGATCTTCAATGCCGTTCGCCTTGCGCACCTGCGACGGCAGGCTCCACGCCGCATCCACGGTGATCTCCGGATCGAATCCGATCACGTTCATGCCGAGGCCGATGGCGGCATCCGCCACCAGGCAGCCGATCGCGCCCAGGCCGATGATACCCAGCGTGCGTCCGCGCAACTCGGTGCCGGCGTAGTGTTTTTTGCCCTCCTCCACCTGCTTGTGCAGCGCGGCATCGTCGCCGGAAAGACCGGATACGAACTGCAGGGCGGGCACGATGTTGCGCGAGGCCAGCAGCATACCGCTGATCACCAATTCCTTCACCG
>CAZMSI010000018.1:0-15616 GCA_964568895.1 uncultured Sideroxydans sp.
GCACGCTGTCTGGAATATGCATCTCGTGCATGTTGTGCGAGCGCACCATGATCGCGTCCGGCTCGGCAATCTCGCTGCCGGTAACGTAACGCTCCGCGGGCAGGCGATTCAGGCCGGCCGCGGAAATCTTGTTCAGCGTCAGTATCTGGAATGTCTTAGCCATGGCGCTTCGCAAACTGTGTCATGAAGTCGACCAGGGCCTGCACTCCTTCCGCCGGCATCGCATTGTAAATGGAGGCGCGCATGCCGCCGACCGAGCGATGGCCCTTCAGTTGCAGCAGGCCATGTTCGCCCGCCTGCTTGAGGAATTCGCCGTCCAGCGAAGCATCCTTGAGGGTAAACGGCACGTTCATGCGCGAGCGGTCTGAGGTTGCGGTTGGACAATTGTAGAAACCGTTGCTGCCGTCGATTGCTCCGTACAGCAGTCCGGCCTTGGCAATATTGACCTGTTCCATCGCCGCCAGTCCGCCGTTCTTTTTCAGCCATTGGAACACCAGCCCCGCCATGTAGATGCCATAGGTGGGCGGCGTGTTGTACATCGAGTCGTTGTCAGCATGGGTCTTGTAGTCCAGCATGGTGGGCGTGCCGGGCAGCGTTTCGCCGAGCAGGTCTTCACGCACGATGACGATGGCCAGTCCCGCCGGGCCGATATTCTTCTGTGCGCCGGCGTAGATCAGCCCGTATTTGGCCACCTCGACCGGGCGCGACAGGATGTTGGAAGACATGTCCGCTACCAGCGGCACCTCGCCCGTGTCGGGAACCCAGTTGAATTCCACGCCGCCTATGGTCTCGTTCGGCGTGTAATGCAGGTAAGCCGCATCCTGCTTGCACTGCCAGCTATCGAATGCCGGGATGTAGCTGAAATTCCTGTCCTCGCCGCTGGCCACCACGTTCACGTCGCAGAACTGCCTGCCTTCGCTGATGGCCTTTTTCGACCAGGCGCCGGTGTTGAGATAGTCGGCTGATTTTTTGCCGCGCAGCAGGTTCAGCGGCACCATGGCAAATTGCTGGCTGGCGCCGCCCTGCAGGAACAACACCTTATAGTTGGCGGGAATCGCCAGCAATTCGCGCAAATCGGCCTCGACCTGCGCCTGGATACCCATGTATTCCTTGCCGCGGTGCGACATTTCCATCACTGACATGCCGCTGCCGTGCCAGTCGACCAGTTCCGCCTGTGCCTGCTGCAGCACTTCCTTCGGCAGTACGGCCGGACCCGCGCTGAAATTGTAAATCGTCATGCACTCCCCCCCTGATTAATGATTTATTCGATTTCCTCTTCCGGCTCGACGATGCGGCTCAGACCGGCCAGTTTATCTTCCTTCTCCAGGCTCATCAGTGTCACGCCCTGAGTCGAACGTCCCATCTTGCGGACTTCCTTGACGCGGGTGCGGATCAGCACGCCATTGGTGCCGATCAGCATGATCTCGTCATCCTGGTTCACCAGCGTTGCCGCCACCACCTTGCCGTTGCGCGCCGAGGTCTGGATCGCAATCATGCCCTGGGTGCCGCGCCCGTGGCGGGTGTATTCCGTAATCGGCGTGCGCTTGCCATAGCCGTGCTCGGTCGCGACCAGCACTGCCTGGTCCTCGCCCTCGGCCACCAGCAGTGAAATCACCTGCTGCCCCTTGGCCAGCTTCATGCCGCGCACACCGCGCGATACGCGACCCATGGCGCGCACGTCGCTCTCGTTGAAACGCACCGCCTTGCCGCCGTCGGAGAACAGCATCACGTCGTGCTCACCGTCGGTCAGTGCCACGCCGATCAGGTAATCGCCCTCATCCAGGTTGATGGCGATGATGCCGGCCTTGCGCGGGTTGGCGTAATCCGACAGCGCAGTCTTCTTCACCGTGCCATTGCTGGTGGCGAAGAACACGAATTCGTCTTCGCTGAATTCCTTGACCGGCAGGATGGCATTGATCTTTTCACCCTCTTCCAGCGGCAGCAGGTTGACGATGGGCTTGCCGCGCGCAGTGCGGCTGCCCTGCGGCACGTCGTACACCTTGATCCAGTACACCCGGCCGCGACTGGAGAAGCACAGGATGTAGTTGTGGGTGTTGGCGATGAACAGCTTCTCGACGAAATCGTCTTCCTTGGTGCTGGCCGCCTGTTTGCCGCGCCCGCCGCGTTTCTGCGCACGGTACTCGTCCAGCTTCTGCGCCTTCATGTAGCCGCCGTGCGACAGCGTGACCACCACGTCTTCCGGCGCAATCAGGTCTTCCATGCTCATGTCCTGGGTATGCGTGATGATCTCGCTGCGGCGCTTGTCGCCATACTGCGACTTGATCGCGACCAGTTCGTCGCCGATGATCCTGGTCACACGCTCCGGCTTGGCCAGGATGTCGAGCAGGTCGGCGATCTTGTCCATGATCTCGCGATATTCGCCGACGATCTTGTCCTGTTCCAAGCCGGTCAGCCGTTGCAGGCGCAGTTCCAGGATTGCCTGTGCCTGTGCGTCGGACAGTTTGTAGCCGAGCTGCTTGCCCTTGCCCACCAGCCCGAATTCCGGCAGCAGGCCTTCCGGACGCGAAGCTTCGCTCACCCGGCTCAGCAGGTCTTCCACCAGCGAGGAACGCCAGGAACGCGCCATCAGCTCGCGCTTGGCATCGGCCGGGGCCGCCGCCGCCTTGATCAGCGCAATGATTTCATCCACGTTGGACAGCGCCACGGCCAGACCTTCCAGGATGTGTCCACGCTCGCGCGCCTTGCGCAGTTCGAATACCGTGCGGCGCGTCACCACTTCGCGGCGATGGCGCAGGAAAGCATCGAGGAATTGCCTCAGGTTGAGCAGCCTGGGCTGACCGTCGAGCAGCGCCACCATGTTCATGCCGAAGCTGTCCTGCAATTGGGTATGTTTGTACAGTTGATTGAGGATGACTTCCGGCACTTCGCCGCGTTTCAGCTCGATCACCGCGCGCATGCCGGATTTGTCCGATTCGTCGCGAATCTCGGAGATGCCATCGAGTTTCTTCTCGCGCACCATCTCGCCGATCTTCATCAGCAGGTTGGCCTTGTTCACCTGATAGGGCAGTTCGTCGATGATCAGCGCCTGGCGCTCGCCCTTGCCGATGTCCTCGAAATGACAACGCGCGCGCATCACTACGCGGCCTCGCCCTGTGCGATAGCCTTCCTTGATGCCGCTGATGCCGTAAATCAGGGCCGCGGTCGGAAAATCCGGCGCGGGGATGATTTCGATCAGTTGCTCGATGTCTATCTCCGGGTCTTTCAGCAGCGCCATGCAGGCATCCACCACCTCGCTCAGGTTGTGCGGCGGAATGTTGGTCGCCATACCCACCGCGATACCGGAGGAACCATTCACCAGCAGGTTGGGGAAGCGTGCCGGGAACACCAGCGGCTCATGCTCGGAACCGTCGTAGTTGGGCCCGAAATCCACCGTCTCCTTGTCCAGGTCTTCCAGCAGCTGGTGGGCGATCTTGGCCATGCGGATTTCGGTGTAACGCATCGCCGCTGCATTGTCGCCGTCCACCGAGCCGAAGTTGCCCTGGCCGTCGACCAGCGGGTAGCGCAGCGAGAAGTCCTGCGCCATGCGCACGATGGTGTCGTATACCGCGGTATCGCCGTGCGGGTGGTATTTACCGATCACGTCGCCGACCACGCGCGCCGACTTTTTGTAGGGCTTGTTCCAGTCGTTGTTGAGCTCGTGCATCGCATACAGCACGCGACGGTGCACCGGTTTCAGGCCGTCGCGCACATCGGGCAGGGCGCGGCCGACGATCACGCTCATCGCATAGTCGAGATACGACGTGCGCATTTCCTCTTCGAGGCTGACCGGCAGGGTTTCTTTGGCAAATTGTTCCATATATGACGGTACCTGAAATAATGCATAAAAACAGCCTGTCATTTTATCACGCAGGCGATTGCCGCGACAAAACAATATTGCCCCTTTATCCGGGCTGCCGACACGGCACGGGGCTTTTTAATTACGCGCGGTTTTGCTACATTCGCCCCATTACCTTAACGAAAACCCGTCATGACCAACGCCGATCCGCTCGAACTGGAAAAATTCAGCCAACTCGCCCACCGCTGGTGGGATACCAGCAGCGAGTTCCGGCCGCTGCACGAGATCAATCCGCTGCGCCTGGGCTATATCGACCAAATTGCACAGCTTTCCGGCAAGGCGGTGCTGGACGTCGGCTGCGGCGGCGGCATCCTGTCCGAGAGCATGGCCGGACTGGGTGCGAACGTCACCGGCATCGACCTCGGCGACAAGGCGCTGCAGGTCGCCAAGCTGCACCTGCTGGAAAGCGGCAAGCAGGTCGAATACCGCAAGATCGCGGTAGAAGAGCTGGCGGCAGAACAACCGGAACATTACGACGTGGTCACCTGTATGGAAATGCTGGAGCACGTGCCCGATCCGCAAAGCGTGGTGCGTGCCTGCGCGCAACTGGTCAAGCCGGGCGGCCACGTGTTCTTCTCCACCATCAACCGCAACCCCAAGTCCTACCTGTTCGCGGTGGTCGGCGCCGAATACCTGCTCAAGCTGCTGCCGCGCGGCACGCATGACTACGCCAAATTCATCAAACCTTCCGAACTGGCCCAGCTTTGCCGCAATGCCGGCCTCGGCGTAGACGATATCACCGGCATGAGCTACAACCCGCTGAGCAAGGTCTATTCGCTGGGCAAGGATGCGGACGTCAATTACATCTTCTCCTGTCATCGTGATTAAAGGGGTCTTGTTCGACCTCGACGGCACCTTCGCCGATACCGCACCCGACCTTGCCGCCGCGCTGAACCATGTGCGCGAACTGCACAACCTGCCGCCGCTGCCGCTGGAAACCATCCGTCCGCAGGCTTCACACGGTGCGCGTGGCCTGCTCGGGCTGGGCTTCGATGTCGCTCCGGACGACCCGCGCTTCGATGCGCTGCGCGTCGATTTCCTGGCCTACTACAACACCCATATCTGCGTGCATACCGCCCTGTTCCCGGGCATGGCGGAACTGGTGGCAGAACTGGAGCAGCGCGGCATACTGTGGGGTATCGTCACCAACAAACCGCACCGTTACACTATCCCGCTGATGCAGGCGCTGGGCTACGAGCAGCGCGCCGCCTGCCTGGTCAGCGGCGACACCTGCGCACACCCCAAACCCCACCCCGATCCCTTGCTCAAGGCCGTAGAAATAATGGAGCTTGCAGTGACCGAATGCATCTATCTGGGCGACGACCTGCGCGACATGCAGGCGGCTCAGGCCGCCGGCATGCGCGGCATCGTCGCGCGCTATGGATACATCGGCACACCCGGGGAAGCTGACAGCTGGCCGGCACAAGGCAACATTGATTTCCCACCTCAGCTATTGCAGCAATTTGAATGAAATAATCTTTTTTAATCTGTTAGAGTTGCGGGAAAAGAGCCGGATCAGGACAATTATCCCAAAGGGGGGGGGGAGATGAGTTCCCGACAATTATTCCGCGGCGTTCAGCCATATATTACGGCCATTTCCGTCATTGCGATCGCCGCGATGCTCGTTTTTGCAATCTACTTCACCGAGCTGGACATGCAATGGATAATGTTCCTGACCGGCATCCTGATCGCATCAATACTTGGCATGACAAGCCGAACATCACGCGCGGAATGGACTATTACGCGCCGCACGATGCAAGTGGCGTCTTTAAAGGAAAAGCTCGAACAGGAAACGCAACTCCGCAAAAAGGCAGATGCCGACCACCAACAATCGATCTTATTGCTGCAACAGACTGAAGGAGCCTTCGGGCGCCTGATTCCGCACCAACTGCTCAAACTTCTTGATAGAGACAGCATCGTCGATGTCAAGCTTGGCGACCAGGTCGAGCGCAAGCTAACCATCATGTTCTCGGATATCCGCAACTTCACCTCGCTATCCGAGACCATGACCCCGCAAGAAAACTTCAATTTCCTCAACTCCTATCTTAAACAGATGGAGCCGATTGTCGGCGCACACCACGGCATCATCGACAAATATGTGGGCGACACCATCCTCGCGCTATTCACACAAGGCGCTGACGACGCCGTAACCGGCGCAATCCGCATGCTTGAGGAGTTGGACGAATATAATCTCGGGCGCGCACGCGCTGGATATGCAACGCTCCAGATCGGGCTCGGACTCAATACCGGCCTGGTGATGATCGGCACGGTAGGTGGAGTGAGCCGCATGGAAAGCACCGTTATTGGAGATGCCGTCAACTTGAGTTCCCGCATCGAAGCAGCCACCAAGACCTACCAAACCCCCTTATTGATCAGCCAAAATACCCTGTATGACCTTGCCGTCCCGGGAAAATACGATATCCGCTTTCTGGATCGAATTCGAGTAAAGGGTAAAACACAGCCGTTATCCATCTATGAAGTTTTCAACAACGACCCTGTCAGACTAAGAGACGGCAAACGCGTCACCAAGCTCAAGTTTGAGGAGGCGATTGCCTGTTATCACATGCAGAATATTCCGCGCGCAATAGAACTACTCAAGCAATGCATAGCGACAACACCAAAGGATATCCCTGCCCGCATCTACTTGACGCGCTGTGAAAGGTTCCTGGCCTCCGGCCAGCATTACAGCACTGGCGAGCTGAACAACCCTCTGGAATGGAGGGAAGCATTCCAGATTGGCATTAAGGAAATCGACATGTCGCACAATGATCTGTTCCATAAAGTGAATGAGTTTATTTCAACGTCCATGACCGGGGACCGTGCGGCAATTCGTGAAATATTCGCCTACCTTGCCAGCCACCACACGGAAAGCGAGATCGAAGAGGAAGAATTGATGCGTCATTATGAATATCCGTTCCTCGAAAGCCACATGCAGGAACACCAGCGCTTTATCGAAAACTTCACTGTGCTCAAGGAAGAAGCTGATGAGGACAATTGCGATCTGCCTTACCTCTCATTCCGCACCCAGCTTCTGCTGCTTGACTGGTTTACCGGCCACATCGCCAAATCCGACCGGCATGCAGGGCGTTATCTGCTTCACGCAATGCGGCCATCCCCGGCAGCCAGTATAAGCACCCCCGCTTAGCAGTTCCTGCAAGATTGGCTGGAACTTATTGGTACGGCATTACTCTAATAAGCTACAATTCGTCTGGTTTTGTAGCAAATCGAACCGGGGGCGACCTGGCTTCGACGTGGGTTGCAAAGCAGCGCAGGGCATACCGAGGACCCGCCACCTCGTAAAAAGCTGGAAAACAAATAGTCGCAAACGACGAAACTTACGCACTGGCCGCTTAAGGCCTGCCCTCACACCCCACTGTCCATGGAGGGGCTCGATACCGCAAGGTTGAGATGAGTGAGGTCATTACATGGAATCGTATCGTGCAGGGTTACTTTGTACGGTACTAAACTTAAGGTAACTCGTCTGTCAGCAGCCTGTCGGTTGGCGTCTGCCGGATTAAATCAAATAACCAGACTAAGTATGTAGAACTGACTGTAGAGTGCTTGCGGACGCGGGTTCAATTCCCGCCGCCTCCACCAACAAACAAAAACGACACCCTAACGGTGTCGTTTTTGTTTGTTGGGAGTGTAATGAAGGATTGAACTTGCCCCGAAATCTCACAACACGCAATAAGAAAAAGCCCTTCTTTTGGCCTTGTCGCATACCATTTGCCCAGTGCCTGCATCGGTCTGGCATACCATTTCCGCCCACTGCTTGTAGTTCCGACATCCATCGAGATCCCTGAACCGGGCAGAAATAAAGCAGTTCTTTTCCGCCTGGGAGCAAATTATGAACTTCACGGAGGTTTCTCCCACGGCATCCTTTACACCGTGAGAACTGCCACCACTACAGCCAGACAACAGCATAACCGCCACCAGGATGATTTTCTTCATTAGTATGCCTCCTCGAGTAATTGTTCAGTAGTTGAAACGCAATCAGGCACAGAGTTCAATAAATCCATCCCGATAACAGGGCTGGGGGAATGACCTTACAACCCTTGCGTTTTTAGGACTTTAATGGCTAAATAACAGACAGGGAGACTTCAGGAACCTTAAAGTCTTGGATAAAACTAATAGAGACCAAAACCCGAAAGGGTTTCCCTGTGTGTCCATTGCAATATTTCTAAGGAGAATCAATCATGACTCATGACCAAGCTGTGACGCTTATCTTCATCCTTATCGGTCTGGTAATACCGGGGGCAGTCTTGTTGCTGGACGACTCCAAAATTCACAACAAGTAATCCAGGTAATTCAGCTCAACTAAGCCTCCGGCAATGCCGGGGGCTTTATTTATTGATCCGCCTGCTTCAGCCACAATATTCTACCTTCTTCATTCGCAGGTTTCTTCATAATCTTTTAGCATAGACCCCTTCTGTCAACAGTCACACCCGTCAAACATGAAATTACAATCTTCCCTGACCCGTCTCGATACGCTTGCGGATTACGATCCCAACTCGCTGCCTGTCGAGCAGGCGCGCCAGTTCATCCGGCAATTCCTGATTCCCGTCACCGATCAGGAGCCCGCCAAATTGCGGGAGGCCCTGGGACGCACCCTGGCTCAGGACGTGCTGTCCCCGCTGAATGTGCCGCCGCACGACAATTCGGCCATGGACGGCTACGCCGTGCACAGCGTCCCGGACTCGGACAACCTGCAATTCAAGATGATCGGCAGCGCCCATGCCGGGCACCCGTTCGCCGGCAGCCTGGCGCCCGGCGAATGCGTGCGCATCATGACCGGCGCACCGATTCCCGATGGCTGCGACAGTGTGGTCATGCAGGAGCACGTCGAAGCCGAGGGCGACCGCATCAAACTGACGCGCGAGTTGCGCAGCGGACAGAACATCCGCCGCACCGGCGAGGACATCGGGCAGGGCTCCGCCGTGGTGCGCCGCGGCCAACTGGTGGGTCCTGCCGAAATGGGCCTGCTGGCATCGCTGGGCCTGGACGAAATCCCGGTCTATCGCAGGCTGCGCGTGGCGCTGTTTTCCACCGGCGACGAACTGCAGCAGCCGGGACAGCCGTTGCAGGCAGGACAGATCTACGACAGCAACCGCTATTCCCTGCTCGGCCTGCTGCAGAACCTCGGCGCGGAAATCCAGGATCGCGGCAGCATTGCCGACGACCCGACCAGCCTCAAGGCTTCGTTGCAGGACGCGGCGGCACATGCCGATGTCATCATCACCAGCGGCGGCGTGTCGGTGGGCGAGGCGGACCATATCAAGCAGTTGCTGGCCGAAATCGGCGAGGTCGTGTTCTGGAAGATCGCGATGAAGCCGGGCCGGCCACTGGCCTACGGCAAGATCGGCCAGTGCCACTTTTTCGGGCTGCCCGGCAATCCGGTCGCGGTGATGGTGACCTTCCTGCAATTCGTGCGCGAGGCATTGTGCATACTGATGGGCCGGGTACCGCAACCCCCCTTCACCTTCCAGGTCACTTGCACCACGGCTATCCGCAAGCTGCCCGGCCGCACCGAATTCCAGCGCGGCATCCTGACCCAGAACGAACACGGAGAAATGACGGTACGCACCACAGGCGCACAAGGTTCCGGCATGCTCAGTTCCATGAGCAAGGCCAACTGCTTCATCATCCTGCCGACTGACCAGGGCAGCGTGGAAGCCGGCGCTACGGTGCAGGTGCAATTGCTCTGAATCCCGAAACCTGACACAAATAAAAAAGCCCTCTTACGAGGGCTTTTTTATTGCACATATTACGGCGTGCTAGTTGATTTCCTTGTCGATATCGATTTTCAGGCCCTGCTTGCCGGGCTTGAGCGGTGCGCTCGTCCCCTGCAGGTCGCCGGCTTGCGGCATCGGGCTGCCGGATTTGGATATCCGCGCAATCACCACCACCTTGTCGAAGTTCGACAGTTTCATCTGCGGTGCCATCGCCATGCTGTCGTCCAGGGAGAACTTCAGCGGCAGATCCCGAACCTGTTTGCGCAAAACCGCCAGCGGCATCGGTGGGCCATTCTCGGCGCGCGCCAGAATGAACACCGTGTCATCCGGCGCGGCCTTACCCTTCATGGCACTGCTTAACGTTACCGTCCCCGTGATGCGCTCCTTGCCCGGGGCAACCGCAGGTTTGCTCTGTTGCATGGGAGGTGCTGCCATCATCGGTGCCTTGCCGCTCTTGACCTGCGCCAGGAAGACCTTGGCCTGGCTGATGCCGGCGGCAACCATTTTGGCCTCCTGCGAATTTTTGTTGGGAATCTGCTTGAGCAGGTCCTCCCAGTTCTGGATCGCAGTCGGGTAGTCGCCCCGTTCCATGGCGGCGGACCCCCCCAGCGCCAGCGCCTTGGCATTGTTCGGATCCAGGGCTAATGCACGATCCAGCAACTGGGTCGGACGCCCCATGAGACTCTGGCCCTGGGTCATTGCCAGCGCATCGGCATAATCCGCCCACAGCTGCGCTTCGTTCGGCACCATCTGGGTCAGCGTGGCATATGCCCTGACCGCCTCTGGATAACGCTCCAGCTGCACCAGCGAACGTGCCAGCAACAGCCACTTGTTCGGGTCGTTCGGCTGCCTGGTCACTTCGTCCTGCAATTTCTTGATCGCCTCCGGCGACAGCACGGTGCCGAAGCCTTCGGCGCTCATTTCCTTGTCCTGCGGCAGGAATACGTTGAGGTTGCCCAGCTTCATGTACAGGCCGACTGAGCCCAGCGGCACCAGCAGCACCAGTACCAGCGCCAGCACCTTGAGCGGATTGCGCCGTTGGCCGCCGTTGCTTCCGGTCGATTTCACTTCCTCCAGCATGCGCGCCTGCAATTCGCGCTTACCCTGTTCGTACAGCTCCTGCGTCAACAGGCCGTTGCCCAGGTCGGCATCCATCTCGGCAAGCTGGTCGCGGTAAATTTCCAGGTTGGCCGCATCGCGTACCACCTCGGTGTTTTGCGCCGTGTTGCGCAACAGCGGCAACACTATGAACAGCAGCGCGACTACCAGCAGCAGCGCGCAGATTATCCAGAATTCAGTCATGCTTGATTGTTTTCTTCGTCGTTGAGTAAGGCTGTGGCGCGCTGTTGCGCTTCAGGCGTCAATTCGGTTTCCAGCACGGTACGGCGGCGTTTGCGCAACTGGTAAAACAGTACCGCCAGGCCGATCAACATCAGTGCGAACGGGCCGTACCACAGCACCAGCGTGGTTTTCTTCACCGGCGGATCGTACAGCACGAAATCGCCATAACGCGCCACCAGGTAATCCTTGATCTGCTGGTCGGTCATGCCTTTCTTGATCATTTCGCGTACTTCCTGGCGCAGGTCTTTTGCCAGATCCGCCTGCGAAGCGGCCAGCGATTCGTTCTGGCACACCAGGCAACGCAGGTTCTGCGCCAGATTCACCAGACGCTTTTCCACGGCCGGGTCCTTGGCCAACGGCTTGGCCTCGCCGGCATACACGTACATCGGCAGCAGGCACAGCAGCAAGGCAATCAGCACCTTCTTCATGGCTGCTGCTCCAGTTTGTGCACCATCGGCAGGATGATGGCCCTGAGGTTCTGCATGGTGATCGGACCAATCTGCTTGTAGCGGATGATGCCCTGCTTGTCGATGATGTAGGTTTCCGGCACACCGTACACACCGTAATTGATGCCGACGCGCCCGTCGGTATCCTGGGCCACCAGCTTATAGGGATTGCCGGCCGTATTCAGCCAGGCCTGGGCATCTGCGGGCTTGTCCTTGTAGTCCAGCCCGTAGATCGGCACCAACTTTCTCTCTGCCAGATCCAGCAGCACCGGATGCTCATCCTTGCACGACTCGCACCACGAGGCCCACACATTGAACAGCCATACCTTGCCCTTCATCTCCGCCGGCGAAAACTGTTTGGCCGGCTGGTCCAGTTGCGGCAGGCTGAAGGCCGGTGCCGGCTTGTCGATCAATGGCGACGGCACCTCATGCGGGTGCAGCCCGAGACCCACGTACAGAAAGCCGGCCAGCACCAGAAATACGACCAAAGGAAGAATAAAGCGCATCATGCCGGCTTGCTCCCGGTTGTCATGCCGGCTGCACTGGCTTCATGCGTTGCCGTATGTTCCGTGGAATGAGTCTCCTGTTTTTTCCTGGCATGGATGCGATAGCGCCGGTCGCTCAATGCCAACACGCCGCCCATCGCCATCAGCACGCAACCGGCCCAGATCCAGTTCACGAACGGCTTGTAGTAGACGCGTACCGCCCAGGCTCCACCGCTGTTCGGGATTGCATCGCCCAGCGACACATACAGATCGCGGAACAGGCCGGCATCGATAGAAGCCTCGGTCATCGGCATGCCAGAAGCATCGTATATGCGCTTTTGCGGGAATAGCTGGCCTACCGGCTGGCCGTTCTTCATGACCACCACCCTGCCCTGCTTGCCCTCATAATTCGGGCCGGATAGTGCGCGCACACCGTCGAAACGGAAGGTATAGCCGCCGGCAGCCACGGTGTCGCCCGGCGCCATACGCACGTCGCGCTCGGTCTCATAACCTTTTACCAGCGTCACACCGATGATGAAGATCGCCACACCGAAGTGCGCCAGTTGCATGCCGTAATAACTGCGCGACTGGGTCTTGATGCCGCCCTCACGCAGCATGCGCTTGCGCAGATCCAACAGCACCGAGGAAATCAGCCAGCATGCCAGCAGCAGTCCCAGCGCGATCAGCGGCGTCCATTTGCCCAGCACGAAAGGCAGCAACAATGCAATCACCACGCTGGCGCCAAAAGCCCAGCGTACGCGCACCCACATGTCCGGTATGTTCGCCTTCTTCCAGCGCGCGATCGGTCCCAACCCCATCAGCAACACCATGGGCACCATCAGCGGCACAAACACGGTATTGAAATAGGGCGGGCCAACAGACAGCTTGCCGTATCCCAGCGCATCCATGAACAGCGGATACAGCGTGCCGAGAAACACCGAAGCCGCCGCTACCGAAAGCAAAACATTGTTGCACAGCAGGAAAGATTCGCGCGAAACCAGTTCGAACTTGCCGCCCAACCCCACCTTGGGTGCACGCCAGGCAAACAGCGTCAGCGAAGAGCCGATCACCACCACCAGAAAGGCCAGAATGAAAATGCCGCGGCGCGGATCGGTGGCAAAAGCATGCACCGAAGTCAGCACACCGGAGCGCACCAGGAAGGTGCCCATCAGCGATAGTGAAAACGCGCCTATGGCGAGCAGCACGGTCCAGCTCTTGAACGCACCACGCTTCTCGGTCACTGCCAGCGAATGGATCAGTGCGGTACCGGCCAGCCAGGGCATGAACGAGGCATTCTCCACCGGATCCCAGAACCACCAGCCACCCCAGCCCAGTTCGTAATAGGCCCAGCCGCTGCCCAGCGCGATGCCCAAAGTCAGGAACACCCAGGCCACTGTGGTCCATGGCCGCGACCAGCGCGCCCAGGTGGCATCGAGATGGCCGCCGAGCAGCGCCGACAGCGCAAAAGCAAATGCCACCGAGAAGCCGACGTAGCCCATGTACAGCATCGGCGGATGGATCACCATGCCCGGATCCTGCAGCAGCGGATTCAGGTCGCGCCCGTTCATTGCCGCGGGCAACAGGCGCTCGAATGGATCGGAGGTAAGCAGCATGAACAGCAGGAAGCCGACCGAGATCAGGCCCAGCACACCGATCACGCGCGCCACCATTTCCTGCGGCAAATGCCGGCTGAACTGGGTAACGGCCACAGTCCAGACGGTCAACAGGAACGTCCACAACAGCAGCGAACCCTCATGTCCACCCCATAGCGCAGCAAAGCGGTAATGCGCCGGTAATTGCGAATTGGAATGCTCCGCCACGTACAGCACGGAAAAATCGTTGGTGAGCAAAGCATAGGCCAGACAGGCGAACGCCATGGCGACAAATACGAAATGGCCGACCGCAACCGGACGCGCGACACCCATCAGTACCGCATTGCCGCGTGCCGCGCCATAAATTGGCAACACGCCCTGTATCAGAGCCAGCATTAGCGCAACGATCAATGCAAAATGACCAATTTCCGGAATCATGATGAGCCTCCTCCTGGTTTATTTACCGCCGGCAAGCGCAGCTTTGGCAGCGGCCTCTTTGGCCTTTGCTTTCTTGGCTTCCGCCAAGGCCTCCTTGGCCTCCGGCGGCATGTAGTTTTCGTCGTGCTTGGCCAGCACCTGGCTCGCATGGAACACGCCATCCGTGCCCAGCTTGCCCTCGACCACCACGCCTTTGCCTTCCTTGAACAGGTCCGGCAAAATGCCCGTGTAGACAACCGGCATGGTCTTGTCGGTATCGGTCACCTGGAAATGCACGGTCAGTCCGTCGCGCTCGCGCTTGAGGCTATGATCCACCACCAGGCCGCCGATGCGGAAGTTGCGACCTGTCGGCGCCTGCTTGTCGAATACCTGGGTTGGCGTGAAATACAGACTAACATTCCCCCTCAGCGCATACAGCACAAGACCTACAGCAATGCCCAGGCCAACCACGCCCGCCACAATGAATGCCAATATTTTTTGACGCCGTTTCATTCCTCTTCTCCTGCATCGCGCATCAGGCGCAACTGCTGCAATGTGATTTTTCTCTTGTGACGCACCATTGCGATCTCAACGATGAATACCAGCAGCGCCATGCCGTATGACCCCCACACATAAAACGCATAGCCTTTCATCGCGAAAAATTCGGACCAGCTCATTGAACCCCTCCGTCAAGTTTCACTTCAGGCAGTTCGCTCACCCACTGGGTGTTGCGCTCGCGCTCCAGAATGATGCTGCGCACCCGCAGCAGGGTCACCGCGACGGCATAGGTCCAGCAGGCGAGCAGCATGGTAAACAGTGCATGCTGCATGGCGATCTGCATGCTGGTGCCGGAAAACTTGATGGTCGCGCCCTGGTGCAGGGTATTCCACCACTTGACCGAGAAATAAATGATCGGCACGTTGACCGAACCGACAATGGCCAGCAATGCCGAGGCGCGGTCGGCCCGGCGCGGATCGTCGATCGAGGCATGCAGCGAAATGAAACCGAGATACAGGAACAGCAGGATCAATTCAGATGTCAGGCGCGCATCCCACACCCACCAGGCGCCCCACATCGGTTTGCCCCACAATGCGCCGGACCACAGCGCAATGAAAGTGAACAGCGCACCGGTCGGCGCCAGCGCAGTCGCCATCATCGACGACAGCCGGGTATTGAAAATCAGTCCCAGCGCAGCATAAGCTGCCATCACCAGGTACAGGAACATCGACAGGATGGAAGTCGGCACGTGGATGAACATGATGCGGTAGGCTTCGCTCTGCACGGCATCGGTGGGCGCCACGAAAAAGCCGATATACAAACCGACTACGAACAGGATTGCAGACACGCCCGCGAACCACGGCACCAACTTGCCGGCCAGCCCGTAAAACGTGGTGGGCGCTGAATACTTGAACCAGTTTATTGCCAACACATCACTCCATCGAAATCCGCAACGACTGCGCCGTCACCCAGGGGGTAAACACCAGCGCCGGCACCAGCACCGCCGCCAGCAGCAGCAGGTGTGTGGTGTAATTCAGTCCGCTTTCCACCGCCTCCACCGCGCCGGTACCAAAAATCAGCACCGGCACGCACAGCGGCAGCACCAGCAGCGATACCAGCACGCCGCCGCCGCGCAAGCCCAGCGTCAGCGCCGCGCCAATCCCGCCGATCATGCTGAGTATCGGCGAGCCCAGCAACAAGCCCAGCATCAGCACGCCCAACGACTGCGCGCTCATGTCGAACTGCATGC
>CAZMSI010000019.1:0-15228 GCA_964568895.1 uncultured Sideroxydans sp.
GTGCGACTTCTTCCGCTGCCTCGAGGTTGGTGTTGAGCGCGGTGGCTTCGATATCCGAGCCGCGCGTGGCGCGTGCCGAGTTGATGTCGATCGAGGTAAGGGCCTCGGTATGGTCGATGACGATGGCGCCGCCGGAAGGCAGGCGCACTTCGCGCGCATGGGCCGACTCGATCTGGTGTTCGATCTGGAAACGCGAAAACAGCGGCACGTCGTCGTGGTAACGTTTGATGCGGTTGACGTTGGACGGCATCACCGTGCTCATGAAAGCCTGTGCCTGCTGGAAGATGTCGTCGGTGTCGACCAGTATTTCGCCGATGTCGGGGCTGAAATAGTCACGGATGGCGCGCACTACCAGGCTGCTTTCCAGATAGATCAGCGAAGGCGCTTTCTCCGTTTCGGCTGCGCCCTCGATGGCTTCCCACAATTGCGTGAGGTAGTTGAGGTCCCATTGCAGTTCTTCCAGCGAGCGGCCGATGCCTGCGGTGCGTGCGATGATGCTCATGCCCTTGGGCACTTCCAGTTGTGCCAGTACGTCGCGCAGTTCGTTGCGGTCTTCGCCTTCGATACGGCGCGATACGCCGCCGCCGCTCGGGTTGTTCGGCATCAGCACGATGTAGCGGCCGGCCAGGCTGATATAGGTGGTCAGTGCCGCGCCCTTGTTGCCGCGCTCGTCCTTTTCCACCTGCACCAGCAGTTCCTGGCCTTCCTTCATGGCTTCCTTGACGGAGGGGCGGTTGCCGCTGCCCGGCTGGTAAAACTGCGGGGCGACTTCCTTGAACGGCAGGAAACCGTGGCGGTTGCCGCCGTATTCGACAAAACAGGCTTCCAGGCTGGGTTCGACGCGGGTGATCACCGCTTTGTAGATGTTGTTCTTGCGCTGCTCTTTACCGGCGGTTTCAATGTCGAGGTCGATGAGTTTCTGACCGTCGACAATGGCGACACGGAGTTCTTCCGGCTGTGTCGCATTGAATAACATGCGTTTCATTATGTTGTCTCCCGCGCTCCGGCGACGGGCAGGACAAGGCTACGCGCGGTTAGCCGCGCGCGAGAATAAGGTCGTGCAAACAGATTGTTGGTTGTGGTGCCGACTCTGGTTCAAGTTCGTTCTCGTTGTTAGCTTGTCTTTTATCAACGTGCTGCCAATTCGTTTCGGGCAGCACGGCAAAATCTACGGGTGCCTGGAGCGCGCAAATCAATTACCATCACTGCTTGATTTCCGGTGAGTGACATTAACCGGGCGGGCGGCTGCTTTGCAGATGGCTTGATTGCCGGATTGCGGTTATTTACCGCGGCCCAACGGGGAAATGAACATCCCGTTTTCCACAAAGGCGCACACACGAGCGCGAAGTATAAGCAAAATGAACGATTTAAGCAAAGATTCAGTAACCCGGGTGGAAATAGGCGAGGACAGCGCCGGGCAGCGCATCGACAACTACCTGGCCAAGTGCCTCAAGGGCGTACCCAAGAGCCATATCTACCGGATTTTGCGCAGTGGCGAAGTGCGCGTGAACAAGGGACGCATCGACCAGACCTATCGCCTGCAGCAAGGCGATGTGGTGCGCATTCCCCCGGTGCGGACGGCCGAGCGGGAATCTGCCGAATACGTGCCTGCCGCCGAATTCCCTGTTATTTATGAGGACGATGCGTTGCTGGTCATCGACAAACCGGCCGGAACGGCGGTGCACGGCGGCAGCGGTGTCAGTTTCGGCGTCATCGAACAATTGCGTCAGGCGCGCCCCAAGGCGAAATTCCTCGAGTTGGTGCACCGGCTGGATCGCGAGACCTCCGGCGTGCTGTTGCTGGCCAAGAAGCGTTCCGCGCTCACCGCGATGCACGAGATCATGCGCGAGGGCAACAGCGACAAGCGCTACCTGACCCTGGTGCTGGGACAGTGGAAGAACGCCCGCCAGCACGTCAAGCTGCCGTTACACAAGTTCGACACCCCGCAGGGCGAGAAGCGGGTGATGGTACGCGAGGACGGGCAGGCGTCGCACACCATTTTCACCCTGCAGAAAAGCTGGCCGGAGTTCTCCCTGCTCGAAGCGCAACTCAAGACCGGGCGTACCCACCAGATCCGCGTCCACCTGTCGCATCTCGGCTTTCCCATCGCGGGTGACAGCAAATATGGCGATTTTGCACGCAACAAGGAATTGGGCAGGCGCGGACTGAAGCGCATGTTCCTGCATGCGTACTCGATTGCTTTCAAGCATCCGCTCACGGGTGAGCAGATGCAATTAACGGCACCGTTGCCGAAGGAATTGCAGCGGTTTGTGGATAGATTGGATAAGGCGGCTAGTGCTTAGCCTTTGCCAGGAATACGGTCACTTCCTCACGGTCATGATAGAGCTGCTTTGCTTGTAACTTATACTTCATGCGTTTTGCATCCAGCACGTCCCTCACGATGTCCAGTGCATTGGTCAATGCGGCGACGCGTTTCTTCATCGGCAGCTTGAGGTTGAAGATGGCGCGGGTGGTGGCGCCCGAGGCGACCCATTCGGCGATTAGCGCGGCGACACGTTGCGGCTGTTCCACCATGTCGCACACCAGCCAGTCCACCGGTTTCTTCGAGCGGTAGCGGAAGCCGTCCTGGCGCAGGTGTTTGATGTAAGGATGCTCGGCAGCAATGCCTTTGAGCGGGCCGTTGTCCACGGCGACGACTTTCAGGCCGCGCTGCACCAGTTGCCAGGTCCAGCCGCCGGGGGCGGCGCCGAGATCGACGGCGTGCATGCCTTCCCTCAGCCATTTCTGTTGTTGCTCGTGCGTCAGGAAAACTTCGAATGCCTCGGCCAGCTTCAGGTAGGAGCGGCTCGGTGCGTCGTGTGGCATTTTCAGGCGCAGGATGCCCATCGGCGCATTGGCACTGTTGCGTGGATCGCTGCTGCCGATCAGGGCGCGGTGTTTATCGGGAAAGAAGACGTGCAGCCGCGGCAGGCTGTCATCATTTATGAGTCGTCCGGCGGCGCGCAGCTTTTCCTCCAGCAGCGGCTGGAAACGCCGGGTGAAGCCGGACAGCGTCTTGCCGTCGTTGGTGTCCGGCACTTCCAGCCACAATGCTCCGAACTTTTGCGGAGTGTCCGGTATTGCCGACAGCAACGGTGTCAGCCGGTCGCGCTCAGGCAGTTCGCTGACTTCGGCGTGCAACCGGATCAACTGGCGGGCAAAGGTGAGTTGTGCGAATTGCAGGCGCGGTTTTCCCTGTAGTACGAGATAGCCGCTGTTTGGCTCGGCTTCAAGTGCGCGGGCCTGTGTTTCCTCGACGCAGTCGCGCTCGAAACCGGGGCGGCAGTAGATTAGCCATTCTGATGGTGTGGCATTCATGGCGTGGCATGGTAGGTGTTGGTAGGCGGGTTGGCAATAATGCTAAACTTTGCACATTGGTTTTAAGGATGGAGAGTATGGCTAAAAATTATGATTTGATCGTGTTCGACTGGGATGGCACGGTGATGGATTCCACCGCGGTGATCGCCGGTTCGATCCAGGCGGCATGCCGGGATGTTGGATTGCCGGTGCCGAGCGACGAGGCGGCGCGCCATGTGATCGGCATGGGGCTGAAGGACGCATTGCAATACGCGGTACCGGAAGCATCCGATGACATGTATGACCAACTGGCGGCGAGCTACCGCCGCCACTTTCTGGCGCATGATGCCAGTATTCCGCTGTACTCCGGCGCACGCGAGACCATTGCGGAACTGCACGGCAAGGGCATCACGCTGGCGGTCGCCACCGGGAAAAGCCGCAACGGGCTGGACCGCGCGCTGCACAGCAGCGAACTGGGCGGCTATTTCCATGCCTCGCGCACGGCAGACGAGACCTTTTCCAAGCCCCACCCGGCAATGCTGCTGGAGCTTATGGATGAATTTGCCGTGCCGCCGGAACGCACGCTGATGGTGGGCGATACCACGCATGATCTGAAAATGGCGGCCAATGCCAGGGTGGATGCGCTTGCAATGACGCATGGCGCGCATCCCGAGGAGCATCTGAGTATGCTGAAGACGGTGGCCATGCTGGGGAATTTTGACGAACTGCGCGGCTGGCTGGCGGAAAATGCCTGATAACCCACAGGGGGCGAACAGCCTGGATTTCGGCAAGAATGGTCATGAATGGCTGCCGGCATTGGCAGCACTGGTGCAGGAAGCCGGTGCGGCCATCATGCAGCATTACCGCGATGTGGATGCTGCGAGATTGCAGGACAAGGGCGACGGTTCGCCGCTGACTGCGGCGGATCTCGCCTCGCATGAAATCATCTGCGCCGGCCTGCAACGCATTGCACCGGACATCACCATTATCTCCGAAGAAAACAGGGACAATCCACCGGTGGCGGCGGGCGCGCCGTTCTGGCTGGTCGATCCGCTGGACGGCACCAAGGAATTCATCAGCCGCAACGGCGAATTCACCGTCAATATCGCGCTGTTGCGCGAGGGTGTACCGGTGCTGGCGGCGGTGTATGCGCCGGTGCTCGACATTACCTATCTCGGCCAGCCCGGCGTCGGTGCGTGGCGCATCAAGGATGGCGAAACGCCGCAGCCGATCACGGTTGCCGCCGCGCATGAAGGTGAATTGCGCGTGGTGGCGAGCCGTTCGCACAGCGACGAAAAAACCGTAGCCCTGCTGCAAAAGTTGCCGCCGAATCGTGTGGTGTCCTCCGGCAGTTCGCTCAAATTCTGCATGGTGGCGGAAGGCAGCGCCGATTTTTATCCGCGCCTTGGTCCCACCATGGAATGGGATACCGCTGCCGCGCAATGCGTGCTGGAAGCCGCCGGTGGCCGCGTGGTGCAATGTGATGGTGCGCCGTTCCGTTACAATAAGCCGCAATGGCGCAACCCGTATTTTTTTGCCATCGGTGCATGGATTCCCGTATACGACGAATTGATGGCTGCATGATTTTTACGGCAAGCCGGAATTAAGGAGTGACATGGCTGACAACAACCAGAACTGGGAACGCGAAGTATTGGAAAAGCTCGCCATGTCGGCGGTGCAGGAACAGCGCCGCACGCGCCACTGGGGCATCTTTTTCAAGACGCTGACCTTTGCCTACCTGTTTTTGCTGCTATTCCTGTTCATGGGCTGGATGGGCGGAAAATCCGAGGCCGGGCTGAGTGTGGGCAAACATACCGCGCTGGTTGAACTGGACGGCGTGATTGCGGCAAACAGCATGGCAAGCGCCGACAACATCATCGGCAGTCTGCAGGATGCGTTCAAGGACAAGGATACGCAGGGGGTAATCCTGCAGATCAACAGCCCCGGCGGCAGCCCGGTCCAGGCCGGCTACATCAACGACGAAATCCGCCGTCTGCGCGCCAAGTATCCGAAGATTCCGCTGTACGTGGTGGTGGAGGACATCTGCGCTTCCGGCGGCTATTACGTGGCGGCTGCAGCCGACAAGATTTTCGTCAACAAGGCCAGCCTGATCGGCTCCATCGGCGTACTGATGGACGGTTTCGGTTTTACCGGCACCATGGACAAACTCGGTGTTCAACGCCGCCTGCTGACCGCGGGCGAGAACAAGGGTTTTCTGGACCCGTTTTCCCCGATGAGCCCGAAGCAGAAGGAATACGCCCAGCAGATGCTGGATGACATCCACCAGCAGTTCATCGACGTGGTGAAGCAGGGCCGCGGCAAACGCCTGAAGCAGGATCCGGAACTGTTCAGCGGTCTGGTGTGGACCGGCGACCAGGGTGTCAAGCTCGGTCTGGCGGACGGCTACGGCACCACGGAAAGCGTGGCGCGCGACGTGATTCATGCCGAGAAGATCGTCGACTACACCACCCACGAAGGCTTTGCCGATCGCCTGGCCAAGCGTTTGGGTGCGGGCGTGATGAGTGCGCTCGGCTTTTCCACCGAGACGGGTATCACGCTGCGTTAACGCAACAGACAACGGATTTGTGAGCGATCCGGGCAGCCCTTGTGGTGCTGCCCGTTTTTATTTTTGGTATACGGAATCCGGCCTTGAGGCTGCTAGTAATGCTTCAAACTGTTCAACAGGCTCTGGCCTGCCAAACAGATGTCCCTGAAAATGAGTGCAGCCGTTCTCCATGAGGAATTTCCTTTGCTCCTCTGTCTCCACCCCTTCGGCAATGACATCCAGGTACAGGCTGCCAGCCATCGCAATGATGGTGCGCACAATGACCTTGTCGTTGTTGTCGGTGGCGAGGTCACGTATGAATGTCTGATCGATCTTGAGCTGGTCGAGCGGCAGCAGCTTGAGATATTGCAGCGAGGAATAGCCGGTGCCAAAGTCATCCAGTGAAATACGGACGCCGATGTAGTTCAATGCGGTCATGGTCGCAACGGTGTCCTGGGCATTTTCCACCAACAGACTTTCGGTGAGTTCGAGTTCGAGCAGGCTTGGGTTGATGCCATGGCGTAACACTGCATCCTGAACTTGTGACGCAAAATCAGGCTGGTGAAATTGTTTGGCGCTCACGTTTATTGCCAGCGAGAGATTTTTGGTACGCACATTCTGCATCCATGCTGCGAGCTGGGCGCAGGCTGTTTCCAGCACCCAAAGACCGATGGGCTGGATCAGCCCAGTTTCCTCCGCCAGCGGGATGAATTGGGTGGGAGACATCATGCCGTGCTCCGGGTGCATCCAGCGGATCAATGCTTCGGCTCCAACAGGTTTGTACGAGCTGGTCATCTGTATCTGATAATAAAGCTGGAATTGCCCTTTCTCCAGTGCGTTGCGCAATTCACTTTCGAGAGCCGCGCGGGTATTGATGGCTTCCTGCATCTGTGGATCGAAAAAGCGCAAGGTGCTGCGGCCGGCATTCTTGGCCTGGTACATGGCGATGTCGGCCTGCTTCAACAGATCTTCCGCCCCGTTGTCCCCCTGCGCATCGAACATGGCAATGCCAATGCTTGGTGTGCAATTGTATTCGTGGACGGAAAGCTGGTAAGGCTGACTTAGAAGTGTGATGATTTTTTCGCAGACAGTTTCGGCCTGCTCCGCCGCTTCATAGGGTTGTCCGTTCAGGTTCTCCAGAACGACAACGAACTCGTCCCCGCCGAGGCGGGCTACGGTGTCGTCTTCACGCACGCAGGAAACCAGGCGTTGGGCAACCTGTTGCAGCAGCAGGTCTCCCATGTCATGACCAAGGGTGTCGTTCAGGGTCTTGAAGTTGTCCAGGTCGATGAACAGCAGTGCGCATTGCTGGCCGCTGCGTCCACTGGAGGCGATTGCCTGTTGTAGCCGGTCCGTAAGCAGCAAGCGGTTTGGCAGATCGGTAAGATGATCGTAAAACGCCAGATGCTGGATCTCTTTCTCGGCCTCCTTGCGCTGGGTGATATCAGTCAGCGCGGCAACATAATTGATGATTTTGCCGTTTGCGTCCTTCACCGCAGTGATGGAGAGATGCTCCGCATAGAGATCGCCGTTCTTGCGACGATTCCAGATTTCACCTTCCCATTCGCCGGTGCTATGGATGCTCTGCCACATCGCCGCGTAAAAAATTTCATCCTGAAGGCCCGAATTGAGAATGCGCGGGTTCTTGCCTATGACTTCTTCTGCAGTGTAGCCGGTGATGTTGGTGAAGGCACGGTTTACCCGAAGGATCTGGCTGTTGGCGTCCGTGATCATCATGCCTTCCTGGGATTCAAAGGCGGTTGCGGCGATTCTGATCTCTGCCTCGGCCTTATTGCGCTCGGTGATGTCCTGAAAAACAACTGCCACCCCGATCAGCGCCTTACCGCTATAGATGGGATGTGTGGTGTATTCAACCGGGAAACTGCTCCCATCCTTGCGCCACAAAACCTCGTCCGTGATAGTCCGTCTTTTTCCGTCTGCGAGTGTTGCGCAAATCGGGCATTCCTCTCGCGGATAGTGCGAGCCATCCGGATACGCATGGTGTGCCGTGGCGTGCATGGGCTGGCCAATCAGCTCCGCCGGTTCGTAGCCCAGCATCGCGGTTGCAGTGGAGTTGATGAAAGTGGTATTGCCTTTTGTATCCAGTCCCCACACGCCACTATCTATGGATTCCAGCAGAAGATTGGCACGCCCCTCCGCCTGTTTGCGTGCGGTAATGTCGCGAGAAGAGTTGAATAAGACCGGCCTGCCGTCCAGCTCAAGCGGAAAGCCGCTGACCTCGACATCCAGGATAGTGCCATTCTTGCGCCGATGGCAGGTTTCAAACTGGGTGCGGACAGGTTTTTCAAACTGTTTTCTGACTGCTGCCATGAGCGCTTCGGGATTCGGGAACCCGACATCCCATTGAGACACATTCATCCCGATTATCTCGTCGCGTCGGTAGCCCAGCATGGCGCAGAATGAATCGCTGGCTTCAATGATATTGCCAGTGTAGTCGAGTATGTGAATGCCGTCGCTGGCGTTGCGCAACAGGGCGAGGTTCTTGCTGCTTTCCCTGCGCATCCGTTTGATCATCACTCCAATCATGAGGGAAGAAATCAGGAAAGTAATGATTGGACCAAATGCAACCCTGCTTTCACTAAATCCCCAGAATGGCGGTGCGAAAAAATAATCGGCGGCTATCGCACAGAGCACCACCACAAGCACCCCCGGTCCGATGCCGCAAAGGTAAAAGCTGACGATCATCGCCGGGTAAAACGTCATGAATTGCAGACCGGATTCGACCGGGATTGCGACAAGACGCAGGGTCAGGGCGACTATAAAAATAGCGGCCGCCAACGCATAGCGCTTTGGTGGCGTCAGTTTTTTATAGAGCTCGTTGAGGTTGTGCATGCTTTAAATAATTGCGAGAGCGAATTGAAATGCAAGCCAGTTCGGGAGGACGGCCATCCGTGGTGGTCAGCGATGCACCAGCATGGAAGTGAATTTTCGGTTCGGTGGCAGCGCATAATCGGAAGAACGTATCCGATACGGAGAGGGTGTACTGCTGCGGGCTGGCATGGGCGCAAAACACCAAATTATGGCGGGGTTCCTCGGCTTTCAGGCAGGGAATGGATTTAGGCCACTGGCATTCCTGCTCATGACCAGAAAACGGCATGACTTTCATAACCCCCCCTTGCAGCTTGTCCGGTTTATCCCGAATCTAAAAGTAAGTTTCTAGCTCTATATGCTGGCAACCGGCAAGAGTCTGAGCTATTTTGTTTGGTAATCGTATACCACTTTATATTGCTTTAACAAATTTCGCAGTCCATTCTGATTTGCGGAGCAGTGTTAAAAGCATGCGTCAGCATATTTCAAACATTAAATCATGCGGATATATTATTTTTCCAGCATCGGTTCCAGTTTTTGCAGCACGTTATGTAACAGTTGCGGCTGTGCCTCGGCATTCGGATGCAGGTTGTCAGCCTGGAATTGTTCCGGCGCCACGCCGTCGAGCAGGAAAGGCACCAGTGCCGTGTGATATTGTTGTGCGAGCTTGGGATAAAGTGCCTTGAACTGCCGGGTGTAATCGATGCCATAGTTGGGCGGCAACTGGATTCCCAGCAGCAGCACTTTGCTGTGTGCCGCACGTGCCTGGTGCAGGATATATGACAGGTTGTTGCGGATGTTGCTGATGGCCGCGCCGCGCAGGCCGTCGTTGGCGCCGAGTTCGAGGATCAGGATGGCCGGGCGGTGCTGCTGCAAGGCGTGCCTGATGCGCTGGCGCCCGCCGCTGGTCGTTTCGCCGCTGATGCTGGCATTGACCACCCGGTATTGCGGGTGGGTATGTTGCAGTTCCTGTTGCAGCAGGTTGACCCAGCCGGCATCGCGCGGGACGCCGTAACCGGCGGACAGGCTGTCGCCGAAAACCAGAATGGTCTTTGCATACGCGGCAGCAGGCAAAAGGAATAAGGCGAGTAATAACGGAAGGAAGGCAATACGTCTCATGGTAGCGATTGTGCAGGCAGTCAATCTCGGTAAGCAAGTACAAAGCGGCGGCGAGCCGCTGGTGATCCTGCACGAAGTCAGTTTTGCAGTGGAGGCGGGCGAGAGCGTAGCCATCCTCGGTGCCTCCGGTTCCGGTAAATCCACATTGCTGGGTTTGTTGGCCGGGCTGGACGTGCCGAGCAGCGGCACGGTGCAGCTCGACGGCAGCGACCTGTTCGCGTTCGACGAGGATGGCAGGGCGCGGGTGCGCGGCAAATTGGCCGGTTTCGTGTTTCAGTCATTCCAGTTGTTGCCTGCGCTGTCCGCACTTGAAAACGTGATGTTGCCACTGGAACTGCAGGGGGTAGCCGATGCCCGCGAACGCGCCAGCGTCGCATTGCTGCAAGTGGGCATGACTCATCGCCTGGAACACCTGCCGAAGCATCTGTCCGGTGGCGAGCAGCAGCGCGTGGCCATCGCGCGTGCCTTCGTTGCCAAACCCAAAATCCTGTTTGCCGATGAACCCACCGGCAACCTCGACGCCGCCACCGGCGCGCAGGTCATCGAACTGTTGCTGGATCTGAACCGTGCGCAGGGCACCACGCTGATCCTGGTTACCCACGACGAGGCACTGGCACGACGTTGCGGCCGGCAACTGCATCTGGTGGCGGGGCAGTTGTCGACATGAACGGCTGGCGCTTGTCGCTGGCGATGCTGCGGCGCGACTGGCGCGCAGGCGAGTGGCGCGTACTGTTCATCGCGCTGCTGCTGGCGGTGAGCAGCATTGCCACGGTTGGGCTGTTCGCCGACCGCGTGCGGCTGGCGTTGCAGCAGGAATCGCATGCCCTGCTCGGCGCCGACCTGCGCATTTCCTCGACGCGGCCATTACCTGGTGCATACCGGGTCGAAGCCCAACGGCGTGGCCTGCGTGTGCTGCAGACGTTCAATTTCCCGAGCATGGTGGGCGACGGGAAACAGAACGTGCTCAGCGAGATCCTGGCGGTAGAGCCGGGCTATCCGCTGCGCGGCAAGATCACCATCGACGACGGCGCTTCGCATATGGCGAAAGCCATTCCGGCGCGCGGCACACTATGGGCGGACGAGCGGCTGATGCTGCGCATGGGACTGCATCGCGGCGAGGAACTGACGCTGGGAAAGCTGCATTTGCGCCTTGCTGCACAGGTGGTGCGCGATGTCGACCAGTCGCTGGGTTTCGCCAGCTTTGCGCCGCGCGTGACCATCAATGCCGCCGACTTGCCGGCCAGCGGCTTGATCCAGAACGGCAGCCGCATCAACTATCGTTTGCTGATCGCGGGCGACCAGAAACAGGTCGATGCGCTGCGCACATGGCTGAAGCCAAAGCTGGGGCTGGGCGAGCGACTGGAGGACGTGCGCGATGCGCGTCCCGAAATCCGCACCGCACTGGAACGCGCCGAGCATTTTCTCGGGCTGGCTGCGCTCACCGCGGTAACGCTGGCGGGCGTGGCACTGGGGCTGGCGGCACGGCGTTTCATCCTGCGCCATCTCGATACCTGCGCGGTGATGCGTTGCATGGGGGCTGGCCAGCGCCAGGTGCTGGCTGTTTTTCTCTACCAGTTCCTGCTGATGGGGGCGCTTGCCGTCGTGCTGGGCGGTGTGCTGGGCTATGCCGCGCAGGCGCTGCTGGTGCAATCGATTCAGGCGATGCGCGATGCCAATCTGCCGCTGCCATCCTGGCTGCCGTTGCTGCAGGCTGCACTCAGTGGCATGGCGCTGCTGCTGGGCTTTGCCTTCCTGCCGCTGTGGCAGTTGAAGGGCGTGTCGCCGTTGCGCGTGATCCGCCGCGAACTCGGCTTGCCGCAGATGAGCGCAGGATTGCTATATGCGGCAGGCGTGGCGGTGCTGTGCATTTTGTTCCTGTGGCAGGCCGGTTCACTCAAACTGGGGCTGACCGTGCTCGGCGGGCTGGCGGCCGGGTTTCTGGTGTTCGGCCTGCTGGCCTGGTTGTTGCTGCATGGACTGGCCCGTTTGCCGCTGCGCAACCGCCATATTTTCGCCGACATGGCGCGGCACGGGCGCAGCAACGCCATGCAGGTGGTGGCGCTGAGCCTGGGCGGTATGGCGCTGCTGCTGCTGACCGTGGTGCGCGCCGACCTGCTGCAGAATTGGCGCGAACAGATGCCGCCGGACGTACCCAACCGTTTCATCGTCAACATCCAGCCCGACCAGCGTGCCGCGGTGGAAAAGTTTTTTGCGCAGCGCGGTTTGGCCGAGCCGGAGCTATTCCCGATGGTGCGCGGGCGGCTGGTCGCGATCAACGACAAGACGATCAATGGCGACAGCTACACCGAACCGCGTGCACGACACTTGGCCGAGCGCGAATTCAATCTGTCGTGGTCGGCCGCGGTGCCGGCCGGCAACGAGGTGGTCTCCGGTAAATGGTGGGCGTCCGGCGCGCCGCCGCAGCTTTCGGTGGAGCAGGGCATTGCCAACACGCTGGGTATCCATATCGGCGATATGCTGACCTACGACGTGGCAGGCAACCGTTTTACTGCGCGCGTGAGCAACCTGCGCAAGCTGGAGTGGGATACCATGCACGTGAATTTCTTCGTGGTCGCTACACCCGGCTTGTTGAACGACTACCCGGCGAGCTACCTTACCAGCTTCCATCTGCCCGCATCGCACAAGGCGGATGGCGCGGCACTTATGCAGCAGTTTCCCAACCTGCTGCTGATCAACACCGACGCGATCATCGGCCAGGTGCGCCACATCATGGACGAGATCGCGCAGACGCTGAGCGCGGTATTCCTGTTTACGCTGCTGGCCGGGGTGGCGGTGCTGTATGCGGTGCTGCTGTCTACTCAGGACGAGCGCACACAGCATGCTGCCATTTTGCGCACCCTGGGCGCGGACAGCGGTTATCTGCGGCGGTTGCACCTGACCGAATTTGCCGTGCTGGGCGCGTTGAGCGGCCTGTTCGCGGCGGCAGGCGCCGGGATTCTGGGCCGGGTGCTGGCGCAGCACGTGCTGGACATTCCTTATGCGCCGGGCCTCATGCTGTGGCTGGCCGGACTGGGCGGCGGGGTGTCGCTGGTGATGCTGACCGGCTGGCTGGTGACGCGGCATGTGGCACAATTGTCACCATTGCGGGTGTTGCAATCCGTTTGATCGAGAGAATCTGATGCTGGAAACCGTATTGATTGCCGTAGTGCTGGCGTTTGCCGTGGTGCTGTTACTGTTGTTGCTGCGTATGCCGTCGCGCAGCGCACAAGTGCTGGAGCAGCAGCATCGCGCAATGCTGACCGACGTACACGACGGCCTGGGCAAACTGGGCGACCGCATGATTGCGGCACAGGCCGCCGAATCCGAACGCCTGCGCACCGCGGTGGGCGAGGAACTGCGCGCCACGCGTGATGCGCTGCACACCATGCGCACCGAGATGCTGACGCAGACGCTGGAAAAACTGGCGGAGCAGGGGCGCGAAGACCAGAAACTGATCCAGGATTCATTCCGCAACGCTACGCAGCATCTGGCCAGCAGCATCGAAATGCTGGAGAAAAAGGTGGACGGGCGGCTGGAGCAGATCGGCGGCAAGGTCAACGAGCGCCTGGATGAGGGTTTCAAGAAGACCAACGAGACGTTCGTCAGCGTGATGGCGCGGCTGGCGACCATAGACGAGGCGCAGAAGAAGATCGACGGCCTGACCACCAATATGGTGAGCTTGCAGGAACTGCTTGGCGACAAGCGTTCGCGCGGCGCGTTCGGCGAAGTGCAGCTGGAAGGGTTGGTACGCAACATCATGCCGCCGAAATCCTATGAGTTACAGTACACCCTGCCCAACGGCAGCCGCGCCGACTGCGTGCTGATGTTGCCCGAACCCACCGGCATGGTGGCGGTGGATTCCAAGTTTCCGCTTGAAAATTATCATCGCATGTTCGACGGGAGCGAAGCAGAGCGAACATTGGCCGCGCGCCAGTTCAAAGCGGACATCAAGAAGCACGTGGACGATATCAGCAGCAAATACATCATCCCCAACGTGACCTCGGACGGTGCCATGATGTTCGTGCCGGCCGAGGCGGTGTTTGCCGAAATTCACGCCCACCACCCGGATGTGGTGGACTATGCGATGCAGCGCCGGGTGTGGGTGGTGTCGCCGACCACGCTGTGGGCGGTGCTGAACACCGCACGCGCGGTAATGAAGGACGTGGAGACGCGCAAGCAGGTGCACATCATCAAGGACGAATTGGGCAAGCTGGGCAAGGATTTCGGCCGTTTCGACGAACGTATGAGAAAACTGGCCGACCATATCCGCCAGGCCAACAAGGATGTGGAGGACGTGCACATCAGCAGCCGCAAGATCAGCGAGCGTTTTGCCAGCATCGAACGCGTCGAGCTTGACCATCCCCATGTACTGGAGGATAAAGACAAGTAGTGGGGGGCAGGTTGCAAAAATGAGACAGTAGCTTTTGAGGAGTTATTGATTGCTGGTGTAAAATTAGCAAACTCTAAAATTACCGGTATGCCGCCACTTGGCATGCCATACAAAGGCTCTTGGCATGAAACTTACTAAAATAACCCTGGCCATTGCGGCCATGCTGCTGGCGATAACTACCGCCAGTGCGGACGATTTTACAGGCCCCTACGTGGGCGGCAAGGTCGGTGCCAACCGTTCCGATACCAGCGGCCTGTTGAACAGTTCCCGCAGCACCACCAACGCCTATGGTCTGGAAGGCGGTTACGGCTGGGATCTGGGCAAAACCACGCTAGGCGTAAACGGCTTCTACGATTCCAATAGTCAGAGTAATCACTCTCCGCTAGGCCAGCTCGGCAGCCATGTCTATGGTCTGGGCCTCAAGCTTGGCCTGCCAATCAACAGTCTGATGCCATACGCCAAACTGGGCTACGGCCATGCGACCGGTACCGGAACTCTTTCCGGCAACAATTTCGGCAGCGCCAACAGCGTGAATGGCGGTATTGGCCTGGAATACAAGTTTGCGCCAAACTGGAGCGTGGCCGGCGAATGGACTGCCATTGCTCCCAGCAGCAACGGCACCCGGCTGAACAACGATAATTTCAGTATCGGCGTGAATTACTACTTCGAGCCGCCCAAGGCAGCGCCCCAATCGACACCGGTAGCGGCGCAGATGATGAACGAAGCGCCTGCGCCTCAAACCGGGGAAGCATGGAAAGTCATCATGGAAGAAAAGCCGGTGCGCATCGAGGGCGCCAGCTTCGACACCAACTCGGCCCGACTGAAACCGACCGCCGATGCCAAGCTGCAGCAGGTGGTGGATTTCGCCAGACAATACCCGGATGCCAACCTGGAGGTCAGCGGTTTTACCGACAGTCGCGGCAGCAAGGCCTATAACCTGAAACTGTCGCAGCGCCGCGCCGACGCAGTCAAGGCTTACCTGGTGAAAAAGGGTGTTTCAGCCGACCGCATTGCTACCAGGGGTTATGGCGTCGAAATGCCGGTGGCC
>CAZMSI010000020.1:0-14972 GCA_964568895.1 uncultured Sideroxydans sp.
TGGCCACGCTGCACGCCAACAGCGCCAACCAGGCGCTGGATCGCATCATCAACTTCTTCCCGGAAGAACGCCGCGCGCAATTGCTGATGGACCTGTCGCTCAACATCAAGGCGCTGATCTCGCAGCGCCTGATCCCGAAAAAGGGCCATGCCGGACGCGTGGCAGCAATTGAAATCCTGCTCAACTCGCCGCTGATCGCCGACCTGATCTTCAAGGGCGAGGTACATGAAATCAAGGAAATCATGTCCAAGTCGCGCGAACTCGGCATGCAGACTTTCGACCAGGCGCTGTTCGACCTGTTCGAAAGCGGCTCCATTAGCTACGAAGAGGCGCTGAAGAACGCCGACTCGCTCAATGACCTGCGTCTCAAGATCAAGCTGGACAGCAAGGAAAGCAAGGATCGCGACGTGATGAGCGGCCTCGACAACCTGAAGATGACCTGATTGCCGGTGCGGCAAACGCGCTATCTGCGATTGCCGCCCGCCACAATCCTGTATTCCAGCAAGCGGCATTCTATCGCGCCGTTGAACAGCGGTATGCGCCTGGACGGGGACAGCCGCATCAGCTTCAATATGCGCTTGTCGGCGGTAAACAGGTAAGCCGTCCAGCCGCCGAATTTCTGTTTCAGCGCATCACCTAGCTTTGGATACAGTTCCGCCAGCTCGTTCAGCTCGCCCATGCGCTCGCCATAGGGCAGGTTGGCCACCAGGATACCTTGCTCGGCTGGAGCGGAAATTTCCAGCACATTGGCCTGCTTTAAATACACCGCTTCGCGGATACCCGCCTCATCCAGATTGCGATGCGTGGCCTTCAGTTCATCGCCGTACAGGTCGCTGCCAAAAATCGGCAATTCGCTGACCGGGAGTTGCGCGGCAATGCTTTGCTGCCTCATCTCGTTCCACCTGCCGGCATCGAAATTTTTCAGCTTCTCGAAGGCAAAGTTGCGCGCAATGCCGGGCGCGATATTGAGCGACATTTGTGCCGCTTCAATCAGGAAGGTGCCGCTGCCGCACATCGGGTCGAGCAGTGGAATGCCCGGCTCCCAGCCTGCCAGCTTCAGGATGCCCGCTGCCAGGTTCTCGCGCAGCGGCGCAATATTGGTGTGCAGGCGCACCCCGCGCTTGAACAGTGCCTCGCCCGAAGTGTCCAGATACAACGTCAGGTTATTGCCCTCGATGAAGGCATGGATGCGCATGTCCGGCTGCACGGTATCGACGCTGGGGCGTTCGCCGCCATGTTGGCGAAACTTGTCGCAGATCGCGTCCTTGATTTTCAACGTAATGAATTCCAGGCTTTTCAGCGGACTCTTGATCGCGGTGACGTTAACACGAATGGTGCAGGCCACGTCAAACCAGCGCGGCCAGGCGAGATCGAGCGCCGCCTGGTAGATGTCCTGCTCGTTGCGATAAGGTTTTGGCTCCTGCACCCGCCACAGGATGCGGCTGGCAAAACGGCTTTCCAGGTTGGCGCGGTAGCACAGCGGCCAGTCGCCGGAAAATGCCACGCCGCCATCGGTAGTGCGCACCTCGGCCGCACCGAACCCGGCCAGTTCTTCCGACAGTATTTTTTCCAAGCCGCGCGGACAGGGAGCGAAAAAAGATGGCATCAGAAAGGCTTGACGACAACCAGGATCACAATAGCTGTCATCACCAGCACCGGAATCTCATTGAACCAGCGGTACCAGACATGGCTATGCGCATTGTGCCCCTGCCTGAAGTTGGCCAGCAGCCTGCCGCAGTAAAAGTGGTAAATGACGAGCACCACCACCAGCAGCAGCTTGACGTGCAGCCAGCCGCCCTGAATGCCATAGCCCAGCCACATCCACATGCCAAATGCCAGCGCCAGCACACCCAGCGGCGTCATGAAACGATACAGCTTGCCCGCCATCAGCAGCAGGCGCTCGCACTCGGAATCATGTGTAGCCATCGCCAGATTGACGTAGATGCGCGGCAGGTAGAACAGACCAGCGAACCAACTGATGACGAAGATAATATGGAAAGCTTTAACCCAAAGCATGACAAACCCTACTGTGAAATACGCCGCATAATAGCATCACGGGCGTGATCGGCAGCGCGCAGCAATACATTGAAGAAGCCGCAACCCGCGCACAGACAATGCGGTTTGCATCACGGTTGCCGTCCGCAAAAATGGTGCAACACCACCTGCTTGAGTTGGCTCAGACGTCCGTGAAAAAAATGTCCCGCCTCCGGCAGCACCACAATGGGCAGGTGCTGCGGCCGCGCCCAGTCCATCAGGCTGGCCAGCGGGATCACTTCGTCCTGCTCGCCGTGCACAACCAGCGTGTTATGCGGCACCGGCGGCACATCGTAGCGCCCTGCCGCGGGCGCGATCAGCACCAGCTGGTGCGGCTGCGGATGCAGGCGTTTTGCCACGCGTGCCTGGACAAAACCGCCGAATGAAAAACCGGCCAGTACCAGCGGCAGATCGCCCTGCTCCTGCTGCGCGTAGCGCACCATCGCCAGCACGTCTTCCACCTCGCCGTTGCCGCTGTCGAACACACCCGTGCTGGCACCGACGCCGCGGAAATTGAAGCGTAACGTGACGAAACCCAGTTCGGCAAAGGCCTTGGCCAGCGTGGTCACCACCTTGTTGTCCATGGTGCCGCCCATGGTCGGTAGCGGATGCGCCACTACGGCGAGCGCGCGTGGCGTCTCCCTTCGACCCGGCTCAGGACAGGCGTCCGGCAAGTGCCAGATCCCCTCCAGCACGCCTGCCGGCGCGGGAATGGAAAATTTCTTTATTGTTGCCATCAGATTTTCAGGCGTTTGACTGTACGCCCATGCCTCAGATGCTCTTCGATGATCTCGTCCAGGTCGTTCTCGTCGACATAGGTGTACCAGATGCCTTCCGGATAAACCACCAGCACCGGCCCGTCGTCGCAGCGCCCGAGACAGCCCGCGGCATTGATTCGGATGCTGTTTGCCTCGTTGGCAATGCCCAGTTCCCTGACCTTGTCCTTGACGTAATTGCGCAGCCTGCCCGAGTCGAAATCATTGCAGCAGCCCTCGCCCGGGTCGCGCTGGTTGACACAGAAAAAAACATGCTTGTCGTAATAGCCCATGATTTCCCCTCGAAAACTGCGCATTATAACGGTTACCTTTCCCGTATCCGCCACAGGTAACCCAACAACAGCAACGGGAACACCAGTGCAACGGTCTGCGAAAGCCCGTTGTAGTTGAGCAGATGGCCGTAGTGCCAGTGGTACAGGGGCATGGCGGCGGCAGGCTTGCCGCTGTCGAGCAAGCCGTGAGTCAGGCCAAGATAAGCCAGCGTTATGCCCGCGCCGCACCACAGCAGCAGCGTGCGCGGCAGCCAGTGAATCAACAGGAGGAGGAGCAGCCCGGCACAGATGCCCAGCACGGCCTCGCCGTTCAGCCACAGCAGCAAGGCCCACGATTTGAGCAATAGTGCCGCGGCGATGAACTTGGTCAGCGCCACCACACACAACACCAGCACCAGACCGATCACCGCGTGGCGGCGCTGGTGCAGCAGGGTCAGCAGCAGGCAGCCGAGCATCAGCAGATTCAGCGCCACCGCCGCGCACTCCAGCCAACTGAACGGCTCCGCAGACACCGGCACGAACGGCGGCTGCGCCACTTGGGTGATGAACACATTGCCCAGCATCGGCAGCGAAGGATTGACTTGTGCGAACATCCACAGCGCAACCAGCGCCAGGCCGAAATCCACGCCCGCACCGCCATGGAACAGGCTCTGTCGCCAGCGCATCACGAATCTGAACCAGACGCTCGGCGCAATGCTCGCCGCCAGCAGCGCGCCAGCCAGCGTGCCGCAGGTGTTGGCCAGCAGGTCGGCATTCGAACTAACACGGTTGGGCAGGTACATCTGCGCATATTCCATGCTGGCGGAAAGCAGCGCACCACCCACCGTGGCAAACAGCACGCCACCGGCCGCACCCAGCCGCGCGCGCAGCGTCAATCCCAGCAGCAGTCCAAATGGAAGGTAAGCCAGCAGGTTGGCGATGGTGTCGAACCAGCTATGGTTCAGCCGCAGCGGTTCTTCCAGCACCGCGATGAAATCCAGCCCTCCCTCCCGCCAGCCGGTAAACGGCGACAGACTGGCATACACGATGAACAGCACGTAGCCTGCGGTCAGGTAGCGGCGCAGACGGGCAGGGGGCTGATTGATCGGCAGTTCTCTCATGATTCAATGATAGGACTCGGCCTTAATTGCACGGTTTATCGCGGAGGAGTTCCTCCGCAACATCGGAGGCTGAAAGATATACCATACTGCAAAAGCACGGGATAGCGTCAATCCGGAGGCGCGCCAAAAGAGAAAGGCTTTACTTCCATGCTCGCTCAGCGATATTGCCTGCCCGCAATAAAATTATCATTTTCAAGTATCATTCATAACGCTTATGAAGATAAAACTGAAAACAACAAATATCTATCCAGGTGCTATCGGCAGGCTCTCACGCATTCTCACGGGACTCCTGCTGCTATGGCTGTTTGCTGCCCCAGCACTAGCCGGCACCGTAACGGCCACCACCGGCGGCACCGCCATTCCCTCGAACACCACATTCGGCTGTGATGCCGCAGGCTGGACCTCGCTGACGGGGCCGACGTATGCCGAAACCAACAGAGGCGAAGTCTCGACCGGCACCATTATCCTGAATGTCCCGGCCGGCTTTGAATTCAACACCGCAGCCACGGTGACCGTTCTGATCACCGGCAACAATCGGGCAAACCGCAACATCAACAACCTTGCGACCGGCACCTCCGCCGCAGTCACCAGCATCACCGCGACCCAGATCACCTTCACCGTCACCGCATCCAGCACTCGAACCAATACACTGACCTGGCAGGGTATCCAGGTGCGCCCGACAGCGAGTTCACCCCAGGCCAGCGGCAATATCACCAGTTCCGGTACTGCCACGTTGAATGGCGTAATTGCCGGAACCACCAATTTCGGTACGCTCACCGAGGTCGCATCCACTCCGGTCTGCACCGCTGGCGGAGGAACCACAGGTTCCGTAACCGCCAATCCAACGCTCTGCGTGACTGATTCCAGCAATGGCAGCGCTTACCCATGGGGCGGACTTACCAATGTTGGGGCGCAGGACAACACCTACGCAACTGCTACCGGCGTCAACTCCAGCGTTACCCAGTATCTTGTTTGCACGAATTACGGTTTTGCCATTCCTGCCGGGGCCACAATTGACGGCATCTCGGTCGGCCCCTGGGTGAATTCAACCTATACATTTACCGATAACGCGATGCAACTGGTCAAGGCCAACGCCGGTGACACCGCCTATGTGGTGCAACCGACCAATCTCGCCACCGGTGCCAATACTTTTCCCAATGGCGGCGGCGCAATGGCAGCAACCCCCACACAATTGATTTATGGAGGCAGTACAAACCTGTGGGGAAACACCTGGTCGGTTGCCGATATCAATGCCGTTAATTTCGGCGCAGCATTTGCAGCGCAGCGCGGACCTTACAATACCACCCAGACGGCCGGCGTCGACGCCATGCCGATCACCGTTTACTACACACTGCCCCCGACACCGCCACAGCCTCTTGCCGACTACCGCATGGACGAAGCAAGCTGGAATGGTACGGCCAATGAGGTGACGGACAGCTCCGGCAACGGGAACAATGCCCAGTCCTTCAACATCGCCACCACAGATGGCACCACTCCAGCCATCGCCGGCACTCCCGGCACCTGCCGCTATGGAGTGTTCGACAACGGCACCACCATCACCTCCGGCTACATCCAGACACCGCTACCCAATTTCACGACCGATTTCACCGTCACCGCCTGGATCAGGACCACCAATAACACGATTTCCGGGCAGCGCATCCTGATCGACGACCAGAGCAACTCCGGCGGTTATGGCATCAGCCTGGGCGATGGCGGCACAGGGAGAGTCAGATTCTATTCCCGGGGCATTAACCCGGTCATTCTCGATTCGACTTACACCATCGCCAACAACACCTGGTATTTTGTGGCGGCCGTAGCAGACATCACCAACCGGAAACGCACCCTCTATGTATTCAACTCTACGGGCGCATTACTGGGCAGCAACAGCGATGCCGCCTTCACCGGCACATGGGGAACCGATGCCGGCCCGGTGTCGTTAGGCGGAGAGACGAATGCCTCAGGCGAACCACCCGCCAATTTCCACTTCCATGGCAACCTGGACGAAGTGCAGGTTTTCAATTCGGCGCTGAGCCAGACCCAACTGGCAACAATCGCAACACAAACCCACGCCTGCCCTATCAGCGGACCAGACCACCTGGAGATACAACATGCCACGGGTACTGGACTGACCTGCGCCGCATCGATGCTAACCATCAAGGCCTGCTCCGATGCGGCCTGCACCACAGGCTACACCGGCGGTGTCAGCGGCACGCTGAGTGCGAGCGGCACGCCCACCGTCAACTGGGACGGCACGACCGGCGGCGCAACGGGCTCGGGGTTCATCATTCCCGCCGGCAGCAGCAGCGTAACCAAGAATGTGCAGGTTGCTACGGCAGGTAGCGTGGTATTCGGCGTGGCAACTGCAACGCCTGCGCCAGCCGGCGCAACAAGCTGCAACTTCGGCTCGCCCGCATGCACCTTCACTGCAAACACAGCGGGCTTTATCTTCTCCAATACCACAACCGGAAACATCTACACCATTCCTTCGCAGGTTTCCGGCATTGCCACACCCACGCTGTATCTGCGTGCGGTACAGGCCTTGACCACCAATCCTGCGGTGTGCACCCCGGCGATCATCAATTCAACCTCCTCGGTTAACATGGGTTACACCTGCAATAATCCGGCAGCCTGCCAGCCGGGCAACCTCACAACCATCAACACGACCGCCATCGCCCCGGGAGGAACGGCAGTCAGCCTGAGTTTCGATGGCAATGGTTCTGCGCCCATCACCGTGCGCTACGACGACGTGGGTCAGATCACGCTTGGTGCCAACACCACTGTCACACCTTTCGGTGGCGCCACGGCAATCACGCTTACCGGCAGCAGCAATCCTTTCAAAGTCGCACCCCACCATTTCGGCATTTCCGGGGTTACTGCCGGACCGATCAAGGCGGGCAACAACTTCTCGGCCACGGTGACCGCCTATAACGGTTTGGCGATTCCCACCGCAACCGCGAATTTCGGCCAGGAAACCACGCCGGAAGGTGCCACACTGTCATTCACCAAGTGCCAGCCGACTGGCGCCAGTGCATCCAGCGGCACCTTCAGCGGCAGCCTGGGCGCATTTGCCAGTGGAGCCGCGACTGCGAGCAACCTGAACTGGAGCGAAGTTGGCAACGGCGACCTGACCGCCACATTGGCCAGCGGCAGTTATCTTGGCTCGGGCCTCAGCGCGACCGGCAACACCGGTACCGGCGGAACAGTATGTAATGGCGGTGGCGCAGGTAATGTCGGGCGCTTTGTTCCCGACCATTTCGATACCTCGGTGACTGGACCGATGGCATGCCCTTCCGGGCTGATCTGCCCCCCGGTTGGCGGACTGGTGTACTCAGGCCAGCCATTCACCGTCAACGTCTATGCCTACGCAAAAAATGCGACTGGGACGAATACCCTGAAGAACTATGACGGTACGGCAAGCACTACGCCCAACTTCGCCAAGGCCGTCACGCTGACCGCATGGGATGCGCTGGGCAGCACGACGACACAAAATCCGCCCTCCGGCAGTGACACCCTGAACAATAGTGCCGTGCCCGCCGCTTCCTTTACCAGCGGCACCACCACGCTGGGTACGCCTGCCACGCCGAGCTATACCTTCAACACCACGCCCACCGCACCGACGGATATCTACCTGCGTGCAGCCGATGCGGATGCCACTTCGTTACGCGGCGCCACCTCGGTTGAAGGTGGGGTCAAGGTGGTCAGTGGACGCATTCAGCTATCCAACGCCCATGGCTCGGAACTGCTGGACCTGCCCATCAACGCAACGGCGCAGTACTGGGACGGCACCGGCTATGTCACCAGCAGCACGGACAGCGTGAGCAGCTTGTCCACCGCCGCCGCCCCTGCCGGCGACGTAACTTTCGCAAATTGCCAGCCGCTGCCACCCTCCGCCACTCCGCTACCCTACTGTCCGCCGGCAACTGCGCCGACGCCGGTCTCGGTAGTATTCGGCAGCGGCACCGCCAAGTTCACCTTGGCCAAGCCGGGAGCCAACAACACCGGCAGCGTCGATCTGTCTATCCCTGCGGTAACCGGGGCAAGCTGTTTGGTTGCTCCCACCCCGCTGGGGTGCTACCTGCCCAGCAATGTCGCGCGTGCAACATTCGGCGTGTACAGCAGCAACAAGAACTTCATCTATCTGCGCGAGCAGTATTAGCCGGGCAGCCATGCGCCGCTCGCTTCACTTGCGTAACGGGTCGAGTAGCGACGACAGCCCGTTGTGGTCCAGCTCCTGCATCAGCGCCAGCAGCTTGCCCAGCTCGCCGGACGGAAGATAAGCCAGGAGATTGGCGATGGTGTCGAATCAGGTATGGCTCAGCCGCAGACGTGCAGGAAGCTGATTGATCGGCAGCTCTCTCATGGGTTCGGCAGGCAATCTGCGTGACCGAAATTTATAACACCGTCGTTTCTCGCCCAATCTCGAACAACGGGGGTAGAATTGATGAGTCCTGTTTTTATAAGTGTCTGCCCATGAAGATTGTATCGTCGAGATGGTGTCTTGCTGCGCGTCTGGCGCTGGGTCTCGTGCTTGCCATGAGCATAAGCTGCATGCAGACGGCGCAGGCGGTGACCTATGCCAACAAATCCATCCCGTTCAACTGGATCAACACCGCCGCGCATGCTCACGTGGGGTACAACACGTCGCCATACAAAATGAACGGCACCATCGCTCCTGGAACGCGTTGCGGAACGGCTCCGCCGGTTCTGGACGACACCATCAGCGACAATATCCCGCTCGGGTTCAGTTTCAATTACGGTGGCACCGCGTTTACCTCGGTGCGCATCATGAGCAACGGACGGCTCCAGTTCAACAACAATACCGCCTGCGGGTATGGTAGCCCGGTAACCCAATTGCCCTATGTGTATTACCGCAGTGCGACTGACAATCTGGACTATTCGATGCGCATCTATGGCAACGACCTGGATCCGACACCCCAGGCAAATGCCGGTTACACGACCGCATGCAAGCTCACCACGACTTGCTACATGAGCTACGCCTCCATCGGTACAGCGCCCAACCGCCAGTTCGTCGTAACCTGGAACAACATTCCGGAATGGGCGGCGGGAGGATCAACCAGCGGAAACTACAACCTTCAGGTCATCCTGAACGAGGATGGCACTTTCGTCTATCAATATGGAGCCGATACGCCCGGACCGCAGGCAACGTTGGCCCAGGTGGGCTGGCAGGTGAGCCAGATCGACTATGACATCCCCAATGTCGGCCTGCCGGTCAATAACACTGCGATTCTTTTTTATATTCCAAGCCCGGTCGCCCAGTACCATTTCCAACAGGCTGCCTGGACCGCTTCTGGCGGCGACGTGCTGGACACCAGCGGGAGCACGACTGTCTACAATGGTACTGCCTTGGGAGGGGCAACACCCGGAGTGGGTTATGTCTGCATCGGCGCGGACATCCCGAGCAACTCCAATACCGGCAAAATCGATGCGATCGATACCGGCATCCCCGTTCCCACGGCGCTGGGAGGAACTGGCACCATCGATTTCTGGTACAAGGGGAACCGGGCCTGGTCCGGTGGTGGTGCACAGGATGCGCAACTGCTGGATGCCACGACCAGCAACAACCAGTGGTTCTTTGTGGTGAAACGCAGCAACGGCAACCTGCGTTTCGTCATCACCGATTCCAACGGTACGTTGCGTGCTGCCGAAACAGGGGCAAACAACATTCCGGCCAACACCTGGACGCATATTGCAGTTACCTGGAATTTCAACGCGCTGGCCGGAAACAACAACGACCGCATGCGCATCTACATCAACGGCGTGGAGGCAGTGCAGTCGGCATTCACCACCAGCGGCACGGTTTCATCTTCAATCGGAACGCTTTACCTGGGGGACAACCGCAGCAGCTTCACCGGTTCGAGTGGCACGGGACGGTCGGCCGACGGTGCGCTAGACGAAGTCAACATCTATAACTTCGAGGGCGGCACCGGACTGATTCAACGCGACATGAACTATATGGTAACTTGCAGCGGCCCGGACCATATTCGCGTTCAGCACGACGGCAACGGTTTGACCTGCACCCCCGCAACCCTGACTGTCATCGCCTGTGCCAACGCCGCATGTACGGCGCCTAACTATACGACCAGTTCTGTGACTGGCAACGTGACCTGGACCGGTACGCCCGGCGGCTCCGTGCCATTCAATATCACCACCAACGGAACAACCACGGTCAGCCTTCCGGTGACCACCGCGCAAACCGTGACGCTGGGAACCAGTGCAGTCAACCCCGCTGCAACCAGTCCCAGCGACTGCTGGAATACCGGAAATGCCACGGCAAGCTGCAGCCTGCCGTTCGCCGATTCCGGCTTGCTGGTCAGCGCACCCAATCATGTTTCGGAGTCGCTGCAGAACATGACCATCAGCGCAGTGCGCAAGGCCAATAACGCACTGAATTGCGTCCCGGCCTTTGCCAATGTTTCGCGCACGGTCAGTCTGACCTGTGCCTATGCCAACCCCACCAGCGGCACACTGCCGGTGCGCGTCGCTGGCTTATCGATGGCATGTCCGGCTGGCGCAACCCCGACGCTGGCCTTTAACGCGAATGGTACTGCGACCGCTACGCTGCAATATGCCGACGTGGGGCAAATAACCCTGAATGCGACCTATACCGGAAGTGCCGGCACCGGAGATGCCGGACTGGTAATGACGGGTAGCAGCTCTTTCATCGTGGCGCCTGCCTCGTTCGCTTTCAGCAGCATTACAGGCTCGCCGATCAAGGCGGGCAATGCGTTCAATGCCACGGTAACCGCCCTGAATTCCGCAGCCAATCCCACACCCAATTTCGGCCAGGAAACCACGCCGGAAGGTGCCACACTGTCATTCACCAAGTGCCAGCCGACTGGCGCCAGTGCATCCAGCGGCACCTTCAGCGGCAGCCTGGGCGCATTTGCCAGTGGAGCCGCGACTGCGAGCAACCTGAACTGGAGCGAAGTTGGCAACGGCGACCTGACCGCCACATTGGCCAGCGGCAGTTATCTTGGCTCGGGCCTCAGCGCGACCGGCAACACCGGTACCGGCGGAACAGTATGTAATGGCGGTGGCGCAGGTAATGTCGGGCGCTTTGTTCCCGACCATTTCGATACCTCGGTGACTGGACCGATGGCATGCCCTTCCGGGCTGATCTGCCCCCCGGTTGGCGGACTGGTGTACTCAGGCCAGCCATTCACCGTCAACGTCTATGCCTACGCAAAAAATGCGACTGGGACGAATACCCTGAAGAACTATGACGGTACGGCAAGCACTACGCCCAACTTCGCCAAGGCCGTCACGCTGACCGCATGGGATGCGCTGGGCAGCACGACGACACAAAATCCGCCCTCCGGCAGTGACACCCTGAACAATAGTGCCGTGCCCGCCGCTTCCTTTACCAGCGGCACCACCACGCTGGGTACGCCTGCCACGCCGAGCTATACCTTCAACACCACGCCCACCGCACCGACGGATATCTACCTGCGTGCAGCCGATGCGGATGCCACTTCGTTACGCGGCGCCACCTCGGTTGAAGGTGGGGTCAAGGTGGTCAGTGGACGCATTCAGCTATCCAACGCCCATGGCTCGGAACTGCTGGACCTGCCCATCAACGCAACGGCGCAGTACTGGGACGGCACCGGCTATGTCACCAGCAGCACGGACAGCGTGAGCAGCTTGTCCACCGCCGCCGCCCCTGCCGGCGACGTAACTTTCGCAAATTGCCAGCCGCTGCCACCCTCCGCCACTCCGCTACCCTACTGTCCGCCGGCAACTGCGCCGACGCCGGTCTCGGTAGTATTCGGCAGCGGCACCGCCAAGTTCACCTTGGCCAAGCCGGGAGCCAACAACACCGGCAGCGTCGATCTGTCTATCCCTGCGGTAACCGGGGCAAGCTGTTTGGTTGCTCCCACCCCGCTGGGGTGCTACCTGCCCAGCAATGTCGCGCGTGCAACATTCGGCGTGTACAGCAGCAACAAGAACTTCATCTATCTGCGCGAGCAGTATTAGCCGGGCAGCCATGCGCCGCTCGCTTCACTTGCGTAACGGGTCGAGTAGCGACGACAGCCCGTTGTGGTCCAGCTCCTGCATCAGCGCCAGCAGCTTGCCCAGCTCGCCTCGCGGAAAACCCTCGCGCGCAAACCAGTTCAGGTAATGGCCCGGCAGGTCGGCGATCAGCCGGCCTTTGTATTTGCCGTAGGGCATGGTACGGGTGACCAGCAGTTGCAGGTGTTCCGGGTTCATACGGATCGCTCAGTGTGCTTCGTCCCAGTTGCCGCCTTCTCCCAGCCCCACCTCCAGCGGCACTTTCAGTTCGGCAACGTGGCACATCAGTTCACGCAACTTGTTGCGCACTTCCGGAACTTCGTCCTGCGGCACTTCGAGCACCAGTTCGTCGTGCACCTGCATGATGAGCTTGCTCTGCAGCTTTTCCTTCTCCAGCCAGTCCTGCACCGCAACCATCGCCAGCTTGATCAGGTCGGCGGCGGTACCCTGCATCGGTGCGTTGATCGCGGCGCGTTCGGCGGCCTGGCGGCGCATGCCGTTGGCACCGTTGATCTCGGGCAGCCATAGCCTGCGCCCGAACACGGTCTCGATGTAGCCCTGCTTTTTGGCCTGCTCGCGCGTGCGCTGCATGTAATCGGCCACGCCGGGATAGCGCGCGAAATACAGGTCTATGTACTGCTGCGCGGCGGAGCGTTCGATGTCCAGTTGCGAGGCCAGGCCGAAGGCCGACATGCCATAGATCAGACCGAAGTTGATCACCTTGGCATAGCGGCGCTGCTCTGAGCTGACCGCCTCCGGTGTAACGCCGAATACTTCGGCGGCGGTGGCACGGTGGATGTCTTCGCCGCGTGCGAATGCCTTGAGCAGGCCTTCGTCGCCGGAAAGGTGGGCCATGATGCGCAACTCGATCTGCGAATAGTCGGCGGACATGATGCGCGAACCTGCAGGTGCGATGAACGCCTCGCGGATGCGGCGGCCTTCGGCAGTACGCACCGGGATGTTCTGCAGGTTGGGATCGCTCGACGCCAGCCGCCCGGTCACCGCCACTGCCTGCGAGTAGCTGGTGTGCACACGGCCGGTTTGTGCATTCACCATCTGCGGCAGCTTGTCGGTGTAGGTGGATTTGAGCTTGGCCAGGCCACGGTGTTCGAGCAGGATTTTCGGCAGCGGGTAATCCAGCGCCAGCTCCTGCAACACGTCTTCGTTGGTGGAGGGTGTGCCGCTCGGTGTTTTTTTCTTCACCGGCAGGCCGAGCTTGTCGAACAGTATTTCCTGTATCTGCTTGGGCGAATTGAGGTTGAACGGCTGGCCCGCTGCCTCGAACGCCTGTTTCTCGATGGCCATCAGCTTCTCTCCCAGTTCGCGGCTCTGCGCGTTGAGCAGCTTGCTGTCGATCAGCACGCCGTTGCGCTCCATCCGGAACAGCACTTCGCGCACCGGCAGCTCGATGTTGCGGTACACCTCGTCCAGCCGGCCCTGCGCCTTGAGTTGCGGCGACAAGTCGCGGTGCAGCTGTAGCGTGATGTCGGCATCTTCCGCCGCATATTTGGTCGCGGTGTCGAGGTCGACCTGGTCGAAGCCGATCTGTTTCGCACCCTTGCCCACCACTTCGGTATAGCTGACGGTTTTCACACCGAGATGGCGCACGGCGAGGTTGTCCATGTCGTGCGGCTTGTGCGATTCCAGCACGTAGGATTCGAGCAGCGTATCTTCGGTGACACCACGCAAACTAATGCCGTGGTTGGCGAAAATGTGCTGGTCGTATTTCAGATTCTGGCCGAGCTTATGATGTGTCGTACTCTCCAGCCAGTACTTGAGCTTGTGCAGCGCGTGCTCGCGCGCAATCTGCTGCGGCGCACCGGGATAGTGGTGAGCCAGTGGCAAGTAGGCGGCACGGTGCGGCTCGATCGAGAACGACATGCCGACCAGTTGCGCAGTCATCGTGTCCAGGCCGGTGGTCTCGGTGTCCAGGCTGACCAGTTCGGCCCGCATCATGTTTTCCAGCCATGCGTCGAGCTGCGCGTCGGTAAGTATGGTTTCGTATTCGCCGGAGGAAGCGAACAGGTCGACGTTCTCGCTGGCCGGTGCGGCGGCAGGCGCCTGGCTGCGCGATGCAGCGGGCGCGTCGTTCGCATTCTTGCCGCTATCCAACTCGCGCAGCCAGGTCTTGAATCCGAACTGCTGCAGCAGCGTGCGCATCTTCCCGGTATCCTGCGTCGGCGCAACCAGTTGATCGAAATGAACCGGCAATTCGACATCGCATTTCACCGTGACCAGCTTGCGCCCCATCGGCAGCCAGTCGAGCGCGGCACGCAGGTTGTCGCCGACCGCGCCCTTGATTTCGTCGGCATGTGCAATCAGGTTGTCCAGCGTACCGTATTGGGCCAGCCATTTCACCGCGGTCTTGGGGCCGCACTTGGCCACACCGGGGATGTTGTCTACGGTATCGCCTACCAGCGTCAGGTAATCCACGATGCGTTCCGGTTTCACCCCGAATTTCGCTTCGACGCCCGCAACGCCCAGCCGTTCTTCGCTCATGGTGTTAACCCACAGCACATGCTCGTTGACCAGTTGCGTGAGGTCCTTGTCGCCGGTGGAAACGATGCAGCGCACGCCCTGTTGCGAGGCCTGCTGCGTCAGCGTACCGATCACGTCGTCGGCCTCGACGCCGTCCACCATCAGGATATTCCAGCCGGCAGCGGCGACGAGTTCATGCAGCGGCTCGATCTGCACACGCAGGTCGTCCGGCATCGGCGGGCGGTGCGCCTTGTATTCCGGATACCAGTCGTCGCGGAAGG
>CAZMSI010000021.1:0-14588 GCA_964568895.1 uncultured Sideroxydans sp.
GTGCGCAACTGCCGCCGCATCCTCGACAAGATGCTGGACGACACTCAGCCCACCGCCCAGCCGCCAGGTGAATTTCTCGCTGCCACGCTGGACGAATGGCGCTTGCTGCGTCCCGCCACCGAATGCGCCTACCACACGCAAGGCTGCGATACGGCAGTGCTGCAGAACTTCGATCCGTCACTGCGCCCGGCTCTGCTCAACCTGCTCAACAACGCGGCCGACGCCTCGCCGCAACGCATCGAGGTCGAAGCGCGCTGCAACCCCGAGCAACTGACGCTGACCATCAGCGACCACGGCCCGGGATTGACCGCCGATGCCGCCATGCGCGCCGGTTCCGCCTTCTTCACCACCAAGGAGGAAGGCCGTGGCCTCGGCCTGTTCCTCGCCAACGCCACGCTGGAGCGGCTGGGCGGCAAGGTACGTTTGTTCAACCGCGAAGGCGGCGGCGCCGCCACCGAAGTTACCCTGCCGCTGAGGACGCCATGAACGACCCGCGCAACGAACAACCTTCGCTGCTGCTGGTGGACGACGACACTACCTTCTGCGCCGTGCTGAGCCGTGCACTGGAGAAGCGCGGCTTTGCCGTCACCGTCGCACACAGCGTCGAAGACGCCATGCCGCTGGCGCAGGACAGCCCGCCGGAATTTGCTGTGGTCGACCTGAAAATGGAAGGAGCCTCCGGCCTGGTGTTGATCAAGTTCCTGCACGAACTCGATCCGGCCACGCGCATCGTGGTGCTCACCGGCTATTCCAGCATCGCCACCGCGGTGGAGGCGATCAAGCTGGGCGCAACCCAGTACCTGTCCAAACCGGCCAATGCCGACGAGATCGTCGCCGCGTTCGGCCACCAGCCATCGGATGCGCTGCCGCTGAATGCGCAACCGCCTTCGGTGGAGCGGCTGGAATGGGAGCACATCCAGCGCGTGCTCAGCGAAAATCAGGGCAACATCTCGGCCACTGCGCGCGCGCTGAACATGCATCGCAGGACCTTGCAGCGCAAACTCGCCAAACGCCCCGTGAACGATTAAGGGCATTCCGCGGTCGTATCGGGCCGACAGTATATAATTGCGTCTGTATCCTTCACCGCATCGCCATGAAATTCACGCTGACCATCCTGCTTGCCCTGCTGCCCATGCTGGCGCAGGCGGAAGAACCATCGATACCGCCCCCGCCCGAGCTGGCCGCCAAATCCTGGCTGCTGTACGACTACACCAGCAAGCAGTTCCTGGCCGAACAGAACGCCAACGAGCGCATCGAGCCCGCCTCGCTGACCAAACTGATGACGGCCTACCTCACCTACAAGGCCATAGCCGAGGACAAGTTCCCGCTCACGCAGACCATCTATCCTTCGGCCGATGCGGCCGATTCACAGCCCGACGAATCGCGCATGTTCCTCGACCCGCATAAAAAGGTGACCGTGGACGAGTTGCTGCACGGCATGATCATCCAGTCGGCCAACGACGCGGCACGCGAGCTGGCGCTGCTGGTGGCCGGCAGCGAATCCGCCTTCGCCGAACAGATGAACCGGGAAGCAAAGCGCCTGGGCATGAACGATACCCACTTCGTCAATCCCACCGGCCTGCCCGACCCGCAGCACTACACCACGGCCCACGACCTGGCGCTGCTCGCCGCCGCCATCGTGCGCGACTTTCCGCAGTACTACCCGCTCGACAGCCAGCGCGAGTATGAATACAACGGCATCAAGCAGTACAACCGCAACCGCCTGCTGTGGAGCGACCCCTACGTGGACGGCATGAAGACCGGCCACACCGAAAGCGCCGGTTACTGCCTGGTAGCCTCGGCCAAACGCGACCATCGGCGGCTGATCTCGGTGGTGCTGGGCACCGCCAGCAACAGCCTGCGCGCCAGCGAGAGCCAGAAATTACTGAACTACGGCTTCCGCTATTTCGATGCGGTGCGGCTGTACCGCAAGGACCAGCCGGTCAGCAGCGTGCGGCTGTGGAAAGGCACCGAGCGCAAGCTCGACCTTGGCTTCCGCCAGGATCTGTACCTGACCGTGCCCAAGGGCATGCGGCCGCAACTCAAGGCAACCATGGAAACGCGCAAGCCGCTGATGGCGCCGGTCACCCGCGGAGAGAAGATCGGCACGCTGGAATTTACGCTGAACGGCAAACCGTACGGAAAATTCCCGCTGGAAGCACTGGAAAACATACCGCTGGCCAATGTATTCTCACGCGGACTGGACAGCATTCGGCTGCTGTTTTACACGCCCAGATCAGGAGACTCACAATGACGGTATATCTGAACGGACAATTCATGCCCCTCGAGGAAGCGCGCATTCCGGTGCTGGATCGCGGCTTCATCTTCGGCGACGGCGTGTACGAAGTGATCCCGGTGTATTCGCGCCGCCCGTTCCGCCTGGCCGAGCACCTGCGGCGGCTGCAGCACAGCCTGGACGGCATCCGCCTCGCCAATCCGCACAGCGACAGCGAATGGACTCACCTGCTTAACCAGATGATCGAACGCAACGAGGGAGAGGACCAGTACCTGTACCTGCACATCACGCGCGGCGTCGCCAAACGCGACCATGCCTTTCCCAATCCGCCGGTGCCGCCGACCGTGTTCATGACCAGCAACCCGCTCACCACGCCGCCCGCCGCACTGCTGCGCAGCGGCGTGTGTGCGGTGACCGCGGTGGATAACCGCTGGCTGCGCTGCGACATCAAGTCCATCGCGCTGCTGCCCAACGTGCTGCTGCGCCAGGCTGCGGTGGATGCCGGCTGTGCCGAGACCATCCTGATCCGCGACAACAGCTTCATGACCGAGGGTGCTGCCAGCAACATCTTCGTGGTGAAGAACGGCACCGTGCTCGCCCCGCCGAAAGACAACCTGATGCTGCCCGGCATCACCTATGACGTGATCCTCGAAATCGCGCAGATCAACAACATTCCTTACGAAGTACGGCGTATCGGCGTCAATGAAGTATTTGCTGCCGACGAACTACTGCTCACCTCCAGCACCAAGGAGGTGCTGCCGGTCACCAAACTTGACGGCCAGCCGGTGGGCAGCGGCGAGCCCGGCCCGATGTTCGAACGCATGCATGCGCTGTATCAGGAGTTCAAGCGCGACGTGATGCGCAAATGAGTACCCTTACAGAAAGCGCCATCGAATTCCCCTGCGACTTCCCGATCAAGGTGTTCGGCCAGTCGCAGCAGGGCTTCGCCCAGGCGGTGATGGAAGTCGTGCTGCAGCACGACCCGGAATTCAAGCCCGCCACCATCGAAATGAAAAGCAGCAAGCAGGGCCGCTATATCAGCCTCACCTGCATCGTGCGCGCCACCTCGCAGGAACAGCTCGATAATATTTATCGCGAGCTGTGCGACCACCCGATGGTCATCATGGTGCTCTGACTCCATTTCATCGGTGATCATGAAGCCACTGGTCAAACACCTGGGACTGGTCGACTACCAGCCGACGTTCGATGCTATGAAACAATTCACCGCAGAACGCAACGCGGACACATGCGATGAAATCTGGCTGCTGCAACACCCGCCGGTTTATACCCAGGGACAGGCCGGCAAGCCCGAACATCTGCTCGACGCGCACGGCATCCCGGTGGTGAAGATCGACCGCGGCGGGCAGATCACCTACCACGGCCCCGGCCAGATCATGATGTACCTGCTGCTCGACCTGCGCCGCTGGCATCTCAACGTGCGCGAACTGGTGCGGCTGATGGAGCAAAGCGTGATCGATCTGCTGGACAAATATGGCGTCAAAGCTCAGGGCCGCGTGGATGCCCCGGGGGTTTACGTGGGAGATGCTAAAATTGCGGCGCTTGGCCTCAAGATAAAAAAGGGTTGCTGCTACCACGGCCTGTCGTTCAACGTCGACATGGACCTTGTACCGTTTGCCTGGATCAACCCCTGCGGCTACGCCGGGCTGCAAGTCACCCAGGCGCGCAACCTCGGCATCGCCACGCCGCTACCGGAACTGGAACAGCAACTCGCAGGAAATTTTATGGCGCTATTGCAGCAGCACGAAAGAAAGCAACATGAGCAACACGCATAAACAGACCGGCGCGGCCAAAACCGCGCGCAACCCGATCAAGATCGTTCCGCTGCAGCAGCGTTTACGCAAGCCGGAATGGATACGCGTGAAATCCGGCAGCGGTGCGGGCTATCACGAGGTGAAGCGCCTGCTGCGCGAACACCAGTTGCACACCGTGTGCGAGGAAGCCTCCTGCCCCAACATCGGCGAATGCTTCGGCAAGGGCACCGCCACCTTCATGATCCTCGGCGACGTGTGCACCCGGCGCTGTCCGTTCTGCGACGTGGCACACGGCAAGCCGCTGCCGCCAGATGCAAACGAGCCGCAGCACCTTGCGCAATCCATCGCGTTGCTCAAACTCAAATACGTGGTAATCACCAGCGTCGACCGCGACGACCTGCGCGACGGCGGTGCCGAACATTTTGCCAACTGCCTTGCCGCGATCCGCGAATCCTCGCCCAATACCAAGCTGGAAACACTGGTTCCCGATTTCCGCGGCCGTCTGGATATTGCACTCGATGCGATGGCGGCCAGCCTGCCCAACGTGCTCAACCACAACCTGGAAACCGTGCCGCGCCTGTACAAACTTGCGCGTCCCGGCGCCGACTATGCGCACTCGCTGAAACTGCTGAAGGAATTCAAGGCGCGCTTCCCTCACGTCATGACCAAGTCCGGCCTGATGCTGGGGCTGGGTGAAACCGACGAGGAAGTGCTGGAAGTGATGCGCGACCTGCGCGCGCACGACGTGGAAATGCTCACGCTCGGCCAGTACCTGCAACCCTCCGAAGGCCACCTGCCGGTGCTGCGCTACGTCACGCCGGAAGCTTTCAGGATGTTCGAGGATGCCGCGAAGGAGATGGGCTTTTCGCACGCCGCGTGCGGGCCGATGGTGCGTTCAAGCTATTTTGCGGATGTACAGGCAGAACAGGCCGGGATTGCCACTTTGTAAGTAAATGCGCAGCGGATCCCTTTAGCATTCAGGGACGAAGCTGGGCGATCATGTCGTTCCAGGCCAGGACAGCTTCTGCGATAGCCGTTTCCTCGTCCTTGCCCTCCGCCGGGACAGCCGGGCCGCTCTGCCCGCACACCGGACAGACCACGCGATAAATAACTTCGTCACGCCCATCCGCTGTGCGGCGCGTTTGGCGACGCACATCCGCTTCGGCGCCACAGGTACAGTTTCTCATATTCATCGACACCCCCATTTATTCCGGCGTTTTGCTGGGCAGCAAACTCATCGGGCAGTCAGCCAGAGATATCCTGCCACAAACACGAGAAAGACAGAGAAGACTTTCTGCAGGTCTTGTGCTGAAAGCCGGAGGGCCAGATACGCGCCAAACCATGCGCCCACCACGAGGCCACCAGCAATCCACATCGCAGGAGCAATTTCTACGAAGCCGTTACGATAATAGTGCCATGCGCCGAGCATCCCGACGGGCAACAGAAGTGATGCAAGCGAAGTGCCGGTCGCTGTCTCGGGCTTCATATGGGCAACCATGATCAACGCAGGCACGATTACGACACCTCCACCGATGCCGAACAGCCCGGATAGCACGCCTGCCACAAGACCGATTATGAGAAATTCCATATTTACTCCTGAGATTTCATGCGAAGTGGCGAAGTACTGTTCTCGCCGCACTCTACCAAAATATCTCTTGGACTAAACTTCCAAATTAAACACTCTATACATATTATCAGCCTGGCTCAAGATACCAATAGTCAGCATGTTTCTCTCACATTCTCACTACGGCATAATCAACTCCCGGACTATAGTTAGGAGCCACCATGCGCAAAATTCCTTTCCTCTTTCTGCTGATTTTCGCCGCCTCTGCCCACGCCGTCAGCCTGGCCGATCTTTCCAATCGCGACGCAATAAATGGCCTGAAGCAGGCGCTGGAGAAAGGTGCAGACAATGCGGTGGGCAAGCTGGGCAAGGTGGACGGTTTCCTCGGCAACCCGCAGGTGAAGATTCCGCTGCCGGATTCGCTGCAGCGGGTGGACAAGATGCTGCGCATGTTCGGCCAGGGTAAATATGCGGACGAGCTGGTGACGACGATGAACCGCGCGGCCGAGGCGGCGGTGCCGCAGGCGAAGGAACTGCTGATCAAGACGATCAAGGGCATGAGCGTGACGGATGCCAAGAACATCCTGACCGGCGGCGATACCGCGGCCACCGAGTATTTCCGCAGCAAGACCGCCAAGCCGCTGGCGGAAAAATTCCTGCCCATCGTACAAAAAGAGACTTCGCGCCTGAAACTGGCGCAGAAATACGACCAGTTTGCGGGCAAGGCCAGCCGCTTCGGCCTGGTGGACCAGAGCCAGGCCAACATCGAGCAATATGTCACCCAGAAGACGCTGGACGGCCTGTACCTGATGATGGGACAGGAGGAGAAGGCGATCCGCGCCGACCCGGTGGGGCAAGGCAGCAAGCTGATTTCCAAGGTGTTTGGCTCACTTGGAACAGATTGATCCGGCATGGCGAAGCATTAACTCCGTTCGCCCTGAGCGTAGCGCAGCGAAGTCGAAGGGAGTCGCTGATGCTTCGACTTCGCTGGCTATGCCAGCTACGCTCAGCATGAACGGACCCAAACGTGTTCAAGCTGAACCAACAGGCATCCGCTTCTTCCGCCAAGCGTAGGGAAACCCGGCACTGGGGTATAATCCGGCCTCGATTTTCCCGTTGTCCCCAATGAACATATTTTACGAAGAAAACGGCAGCTTCAAGGCCGGCACCGTCCTCGCCGACAACACCTCCTCGTTGCAGGTAGAAACCGCCCACGGCAAGCGCAGCAAGATCAAGGCAGCCAATGTGATGCTGCGGTTCGAGCAGCCGGGGCTTTCCGAATTCATGGCCGAGGCGGAAAAAGTCGCTGCCGACATCGACGTGGAGTTCCTGTGGGAATGTTGCCCGCCGGAGGACTTCGGTTTCGAGGAACTGGGCACCGAGTATTTCGGCCATAAGCCCAATCCGATCGAGGCGGCGGGCGCGCTGATCCGCCTGCATTCGGCGCCGATGTATTTCTACAAGAAGGGCAAGGGCCGCTACAAGGCCGCCCCGCCCGACGCGCTGAAGGCCGCGCTGGCCAGCACCGAGAAGAAGCGGCTGCAGGCGGAACTGCAGGCGCGCTATGTCGAGCAACTGAGCGCGTTCACGCTGCCGCCGGAATTCGCCGACAAGCTGCAGCAGATCCTGTACAAGCCGGACCGCAATACGCTGGAGGTGAAGGCGCTGGAGGCAGCCTGCGCGGCAACGCACCTTTCCGCCGCGCACCTGCTTGAGCGCTGCGGCGCGATCCCCTCGACCCATGATTACCACTTCCAGCACTTCCTGATCGAGCATTTCCCGCACGGCACCGGCTTCCCCGAGGTTGCCGTGGACATGCATCCGGAGTTGCCGTTGGCCGAGGCGGAAGCGTTCAGCATCGACGACGCGACCACCACCGAGATCGACGATGCGTTTTCGGTGATGAAGCTCCCCAACGGCGACTGGCGCATCGGCGTGCACATCGCCGCGCCCGCGCTGACCATCCCGCGCGGTTCACCGGTGGACGAGATCGCCGCCGAGCGCCTGTCCACGGTGTACATGCCGGGCAACAAGATCACCATGCTGCCGGATAACGTGGTGCAGTCATTCACGCTGAGCGAGGGTAACCTGTGCCCGGCGCTGTCGATGTATCTCGACGTGGCCCCCGTAACGCTGGAGGTGCGCCATACCGAAAGCCGGGTCGAGCGCCTGCACATCGCGGCCAACCTGCGCCACGACACACTGGAGCCGCTGTTCAACGAAGAGACGCTGGCGGCGGGTAAGCTGGATTATCCGCATGCGGAAGATCTGACGCTGCTGTGGCAGCTCTCGCAGAAGCTGGAGGCGCTGCGCGGCAAGTCTGCCGACAACAGCACGCAACAGGTGGACTACAATTTCCATGTCGAAAACGACCGCGTGGACATTACCACCCGGCGCCGCGGTTCGCCCATCGACAAGGTGGTGTCGGAGCTGATGATTTTCGTCAACAGCGAGTGGGGCAAGCTGCTTGCCGCGCACGACGTGGCCGGCATCTACCGCACCCAGAGCAGCGGCAAGGTGAAGATGAGCACGGTGCCGGCACCGCACCAGGGGCTGGGCGTGGCGCAGTACCTGTGGTCGAGCTCGCCGCTGCGGCGCTATGTCGATTTCATCAACCAGCGCCAGATCGTCAGCGTGCTGAACGGCGAGCCGCCGGCCTACGAGAAAAACGACAGTGAGCTGTTTGCCGCGATGCGCGATTTCGACACCGCCTATACGCTGTACAATGAGTTCCAGCGCCGGATGGAGCGCTACTGGTGCCTGCGCTGGCTGCGGCAGGAGAACGTAAAACAGACGGAGGCAGTGGTGCTGCGCGAAAATCTGGTGAAGCTGGTACGTATCCCGCTGGTGGGGCGCATTCCGTCGCTGCCGGAATCGCCGCCCGGCACCCGCGTGATACTGGAAATCGGAGATATCGATTTGCTGGACCTGAATTTCAATGCACGTTTCGTGGCGGTGGCAGAGGCCGTCTAGTTGAATTACGCCCTGCTGAAACAGCCGCTCGCAATCGCCATCGCCGCCTCGATCGGGCTGCATGCGCTGGTGCTGTTCGGCATCGGCGTTTCGCTGCCCGACCCGACCAAGCTGGCGAAGGCGCTGCAGCCGCTGGAAGTAACACTGGTCAACAGCAAATCGAAATCGCGCCCGCACAAGGCCGATGCCATGGCGCAGGCCAACCTGAACGGCGGCGGCAACACCCCTGAAGACCGCCATGCTTCCACCCCGCTGCCCACGCTGACCGACGGCCAGCAATTCACCCCGAAGCAGGAATCGCGCAAGGTACAAAAACTGGAGCAGGAAGCCAAGCGCTTGATGACGCAACTTCACAGCACACACAGCGTCAAGCAGGAGCATATCCACGAGAAAAAACAGGCATCGAACGACAACGCCAACGACCTGGTGCAGCGCAGCCTGCAGATTGCCAGGCTGGAAGCGCGGATCGACAAGGATTACAGCACCTACCAGAAGATGCCGCGGCGCACCTTCATCGGCGCGCGCACCCAGGAATACCGTTTTGCGCAATATGTCGAGGACTGGCGCATCAAGATCGAGCGCATCGGCAACCTGAACTATCCACAGGACGCGCGGCAAAATAAAATATACGGCAGCCTGGTGCTTACCGTTTCGATCCGCGCCGACGGCAGCGTGGAAAGCGTGGAAATAAATCGTTCATCGGGCCAGCCTATACTCGACGCGGCGGCGGTTCGCATCGTCAAGCTGGCTTCGCCGTTCGCGCCGCTGCCGCCCGACATCCGCAAGGATACCGATATACTGAGCATCACCCGCACCTGGGTATTCACCCCGAACAACCGGTTGCAGGGTGAATAGACCAGGCGTTTTTAACCAACAGGAGAAACCATGAAGTACAAACTGCCCGCCATCGTCCTGCTCGCGCTGCTGGCCAGCGGCTGCAGCAAGCTGACCCAGAAAAACTACGACCAGCTGAAAACCGGCATGAACTACGACGAAGTGACCGCCATCCTGGGCAGCCCCGACAAGTGCAGCGAAACCCTGGGCGTAAAGAAATGCACCTGGGGCGACGAGCAGAAGCACATCAATATCAACTTTGTGGCGGACAAGATGATGTTGTCGAACGCGAAAAACATCCATTAGCCTGACGCTTGCGCGGGTATTGTTTGTTTGCTAATGTGCCCGTCGCCATGAAACTGTCCCGACTGTTCACGCCGCTGTTGTTCGCCTTGTCCCTGCTGTTTGCGCAGCAGGTCGGGGCGGCGCACGTGCTGCGCCACACGCTGGACGAACAGTCGCAGCAGAACAAGCAACTGCCGCATCCGGCCTGTGCAAAATGCCAGAATTACGCACAACTGGGCAGCGCGCTGAATGTTGCCGCGTTCGATTTCACGCCGCCGGTTTTCTTCAATGAGCAGATACGGCAGTTCGCCGTCAGCTTCCATTCCATCCACGCCCTGACCGCTGTCGCGCGCGGTCCTCCCGCACCTCTCCGGAACATCGCCTGATACCACCCCGCAAGCGCGGGTTTTCGTCATTTCCGGAGAAATACCATGTTCAAGCACGCAATATTATGCGCGGCGCTGTTCGCGCCGCTGTGCGCACAGGCCGCGACAGACGCCGATCTGCGCGACATCCGCACGCAAATCGAACAACTGAAGAAAAGTTACGAACAACGCATCTCGCAACTGGAGCAGCGGCTGCAGCAGGCCGAGGCCGACAGCAAGCACGCGGCAAGCACGGCCGCGCAGGCCCAGGCCACGGCGCAGCAGGCCAGCCGCCCGCCGGCCGCCGCCAATTCCTTCAATCCGGCCATTTCGATGATCCTGTCCGGCACCTATGGGCAGTTCCAGCAGGATCCGTCAATTCCGGCCACCGGCTTCGCCATGTCGCCCAACAACAACAGCCACACCCGCAGCTTCAGCCTGAAGGAATCGGAACTGGGCATCACGGCCGACATCGATCCGCAATTCCGCGGCGTGGCCACATTGTCGCTGGCCCCCACCGGCGGCCTGAGCGCAGAGAACGCGTTCATCCAGACCACTACACTGGGCAATGGCTTCAACCTCAAGTTCGGGCGCTTTTTTTCCGGTCTGGGTTATCTCAACGACCAGCATTCCCACACCTGGGATTTCGTCGACCAGCCACTGGTATACGTCAGCATGTGGGACAACCAGCTGGGCGAGGACGGCATGCAACTCAAGTGGCTGGCACCGACCGACACCTTCATTGAACTTGGCGCGGAACTTGGGCGCGGACTCGGCTTTCCCGGCAGCGACCGGCAGACCCACAATGGCCCCGGCGCTGCCGTGCTGTTTGCCCATGTCGGCGATGACATCGGCTACAGCGACAGCTGGCGTGCCGGTATTTCGCTGCACCAGACCAAGCAGGTCAATGCCGTTAGCAACAACGTGCCGGACCTGCCGGGCACCTTGGGCGGGGTGAGCAACAGTTTCACCGGCAACACAAAAACCACCGGCCTGGATTTCGTGTGGAAGCATGCGCCGAACGGCGACACCACGATAACCAACTTCAAGCTGCAGGGCGAATATTTCCGGCGCCAGGAAAACGGCATGCTGACCTATGACATCGCTGCCGCCAACACCACCGACAGCTATGCAGTCACACAGTCCGGCTGGTACCTGCAGGGCGTGTACCAGTTCATGCCGATGTGGCGCGTAGGCCTGCGCTACGACCAGCTCGACCCGGGCACGGCCCAGGTCGGCGCACTGAATGCGGCCAACGTGATCAGCAGCTACGGCTACACGCCGAAGCGCAGCACGGTGATGCTGGACTACAGCCCGAGCGAATTCTCGCGCCTGCGCCTGCAACTGGCACAGGACAAGTCGCGCCAAGGACTGACCGACAACCAGCTCTTTCTCCAATACATCATGAGCCTGGGCGCCCACGGTGCCCACCAATTCTGAGGATTACATCATGAAAAACTTATTCTCATTGCTGTTAGCGGCTTTACTGACCGCTCTTGCCGCGCCCGCTTCCGCACTCAACATCTTCGCCTGTGAGCCTGAATGGGCGGCGCTGTCGCAGGAGCTGGCCGGCGACAAGGCCGACATCTATGCCGCGACTACCGCACTGCAGGACCCGCACCACGTGCAGGCACGGCCCAGCCTGATCTCCCATGCGCGCCGCGCGCAACTGGTGGTATGCACCGGTGCGGAACTGGAGATCGGATGGCTGCCGGTGATCCTGCGCGAATCCGGCAACCCGGACATCGCACCCGGCAAGCCCGGCAACTTCGAGGCCACGCGTTACGTGACCCTGCGGGAAGTGCCGACGGTGATCAGCCGCAGCGAGGGCGACGTGCACCCGGAAGGCAATCCGCATATCCAGCTCGATGCGCGCAATTACCTGCCGATTGCCCAGGCGCTGACCGCAAGGCTGGCCCAGCTCGACCCGGACAATGCCGCGTTCTACCAGAGCCGGCTGAAAGATTTCACGCAGCGCTGGCAGACCGCCATCGCGCGCTGGGAAAAGCAGGCCGCGCCGCTCCGGGGGCAACCCATCGTGGTGCACCACAAGGCCTACGCCTACCTCGACAACTGGCTGGGCCTGAAAGAAGTCGCGGAGCTTGAACCCAAGCCCGGCATGCAGCCCAGCGTCGCGCACATGTCGCAAGTGCTGCAGCAACTGCAGCGGCAGCCTGCGCGCATGGTGGTTCGCGCTGCCTACCAGAGTCCGGAACCTTCCGCATGGCTGTCTGAGCGCGCCCACATCCCGGCCGTCGAGCTGCCGTTCAGTGTCGGTGGCGACGACCAGGCCAGGGATCTGTTCGGATTGTTCGACGACACCATCGCGCGTTTGCTGGCAGGACTGAAATGAACGCCACCGATCTCGGCATCATGTTGCCCGCGTTCGTCGCGGGCCTGCTGGTGCTGGCCACGCATGTGCCGCTCGGCATGAAGGTGCTGGCGCGCGGCATCATCTTCGTCGACCTGGCAGTAGCTCAGGTCGCCGGGCTGGGCGTGATCGTCGCCGGATTGTTCGGACTGGAAAATAACATGCTCGCGGTGCAGGCCATGGCAACGACCAGCGCGCTGCTCGGCGCGGCGTTTCTGTCATGGACCGAACGCAAGCTGCCGCAGGTGCAGGAAGCAGTCATCGGCCTGCTGTTCGTGCTCGCCGCCAGCGGTGGCATCCTGCTGATGAGTCGCGACGTGCACGCGGGCGAGCACCTGAAAGACCTGCTGGTGGGACAGATCCTTTGGGTGGGCACCAACCAGCTTGTCGCCACCGCAATTCTGACCGCCGTGCTGCTGGCGCTGTGGGGGATGTTCCGGAAACGACTGGGCGGCTTTGGCTTCTACGCGCTGTTCGCGCTGGCGGTCACCGCCTCGGTACAACTGGTCGGCGTGTACTTGGTGTTCACCAGCCTGATCCTGCCAGCCTTGGCCACCTATCGCCTGCAACGGCATCGCAACGTCATGGCATTTACCCTGGGCATTGCCGGCTACGCCGCGGGATTGCTGCTGTCGATGTGGCTTGACTTGCCGACCGGTGCTGCCATCGTCTGCGCAATGGCTGGCGTCGCGCTGACATTTCAATGGATCATGCCGTCCAGATGGACGGCATGAGGGATGGGCGAGAGCTCTGTTTCCTGCCAAAACCGGATGATCTACTTGCACCCGGATATCTTTTCCTGTTGAATCTATGCGTAATAATGGCGATAGTGTAATCGAAGCCACCCTCTAATCCACTGGAAGTGTACATTCAAAGACTGCAACGATGTAGTTAATCAGGAGGGGAAAGTAATTGCAGGTGCCATACCCGAATCCTGGAGGGCAAAATGAAGTCAGATGCGGAAAAGACAAGGGCTGCATATAAACGCGAGCAGGAACAGGCGGAATTGCTGGAGCAGTTTTTTCGTCACACCTACGACAGCATCGTCCTGCTGGACAGGGATTTCAATTTCATCCGGGTCAACCAGGCCTATGCGGATGCCTGCAAGCGGGATATCAATGATTTCGCCGGCCATAACCATTTCGAATTTTACCCTTCCACCCTTATCGAGGACTTCAGGAAAGTCGTAGCAACAGGCATTCCGTACCAGGCTTATGCCCGCCCGTTTACATTTCCAGACCATCCGGAATGGGGCGAAACTTACTGGGATTTATCGCTGGTCCCGATTCAGAATGCAAATAGTGAGGTGAATCTGCTGCTGTTCACGCTCAAGGATGTCACCGATCGCCATCGTGCGGAGTTTGCCTTGAGCCAGACCAACCGCGCCTTGCGAACGATCAGCGCCTGCAATTCAATGCTGGTTCATGCCGCCAGCGAATCCGAACTGCTGGAGGGCATGTGCCAGCTCATCGTGAAATACGGCGGATACTGCATGGCGTGGGTGGGCTATGCCCGGGACGACGCGCAGAAAACCGTCAACGTGCAGGCTTGTGCCGGCCACGCAACGGAATATCTGACCTCTGTCCGGATCAGTTGGGCGGATGACGAATACGGCCACAGACCTTCGGGAACCGCGATTCGGACAGGCAGGACAACCGTCGTGCAAAACCTGAAAACAGCAGAGTGCAGTCCCTGGTGCGATCAGGCGCTGTCATGCGGATACTCGTCTGTTATAGCCCTGCCCTTGCGTGAAGGGGATAAGACCTTCGGAGTCCTGTCAATCTTTGCCAATGAGCCCGATGTATTCAAGAACGAAGAAGAAATCAGCCTGTTGACGGAACTGGCCGAAGACCTTTCCTTCGGTATCTGTGGCCTGCGTCTGGCTGCAGCGCATCAGCAAGCCGAGGACAAACTGGTTATGAGCGAAGAACGCCATCGGCTGGTCCGATGCCGGATGGCCGAACACGAAGCGATCGCCCGACGGGCGGTACCGGATTGGAAGCCAGATCTTTCGCTTCCTGACAACCCGCGTGACTTCAAGACGCCAAACTACGGTCTCACGACCTTCTGCTGAGGAAGTTCCCATCGGGTCTCCGTGAGACCCCCGGAGAATATGGTCGCCGGCGACGTGCGCGCCGCCCTTTCCGTAACGACCCCCGACGGCGTGGTCATCGCCGCGGGCGAGTAC
>CAZMSI010000022.1:0-4536 GCA_964568895.1 uncultured Sideroxydans sp.
CGCAACAGCCGCCCACAATGTTCAGCCAGCCGTTCTGCGCCCAGTCTTTCAACTCCTTGGTAAATGCAAACTTGTCCAATTGCTCCGGTACCACCAGGGTATCCCCCGGCATCATCTCGTCGCCCGAGAAGCTGCCGAATATCGAGCTGGAATTCTGTGCGCTGATGACAGAGCCATCCGCTCGCAGCAAGTAGATGCGTGCCGTATCCGCATCGCGCGTGGGTCCTCCGGCTTTCGCCAGATAATCTGAAACCCGGCCATCCGTGCGGTACATGAAGGCATTCTCGTTATAAACCATGCCCATGACGCTCACGGTTGAAGGCTTGCTGGGCACGTAGAAGCGATCACCGTCTTCCAGGGCGATGTCCGGCAGCTCTTTTACCCCGGCGCCCTGGGGTGGGATTTCCAGCACCACGCGGCCGGCAGCTTGCGTGCTGCGCATTTTCTTGACCAATTCCAACTGCGCTGTAGCCTGTCCCTTGGCTGCATTGGTATCTTCCACGCTGATGGCATTCTGCTGCTTGGCTGCCAGGTTGCGTTCGATATCGGCCTGCATGCGGTCGGCCATTTCCTGCAAACGCTGTTGCTGCATTTGCTGGACGGATTGCCTGTCCAGCTCTGCCCCAAACAGATACGCATTGGGGGTCAATCCACCAATACGTGCAACCAGCTGGCGCAGGGTTTCGCCCGGCAGCGCCTTGTATATGCCGGGGGTTTTAACCTCGCCTTCCAGGCGTACGTAGACGCTCTTCTTGGCAACCGGCACCCGGATATCGCTCTTGGAAAAAATGGTAACCACATCGCCCGGCTCCAGCGGCAAGTCGTCCGGCAAGTTCTTGCCGTTTATTGCATTACCCAGATTGAATGGAATCAGGACTGTCGAGAGGTCGCTCTTCCGCAAGCGCTGGATAACCGCATAATCCCAATTGATGCCGGCACTGTTGCGGCTGATGATTTCCCGGTTCAGTCCCTGCTCGCTGGTTGAGCCACGGAATGCCTGGTTCTGCTTTTGCCAATAGCCCGGCACGATCAGCGAGTCGACATTCGGGATCAGGTCCTTGACGCGCATGTCCTTCTTCCATGGGTAGCGGCCCGGATTCGCCACATTCCCGCGCAGGGTCACGGCGTTTTCGAACTGGCCATCGATGGGCATCACTTCTACCAGATCGCCATCCTTGAGTACCCGGTCAAGGCCGGTCGAATCCAATGGGAATTCTTCCACTTGTCGCATCTTGCGATCGTCTATGCGCTCGACCCTGACCTTGTCGCCCTTGGCCACGGTGGTCAGGCCGCCCGCCAGACCAAGCAGCCCGCTCAGGGTGGTCTTGTCATCCTTTAATTCATAGATAGCCGGGTTGTTTACACTGCCGGAAATGGCGACCAGTTGACCGACGGGCGGAATGTAGATCACATCGCCCGGCAGCAGATGTACGTCCCTGGTTTTATCTCCCTTCAGGAGCAAGTCATACATGTCGAATTCGGTTACAAGCTTGCCATTGCGCTTGACCTGGATATGGCGCATCGAACCCGTTACCGAGGGCCCGCCCGATGCAAACAAGGTGTTTACCAGGGTACTCAGCGAGCTGACGGTGTATACGCCGGGCTGCCGGGCCTGCCCTACGACATAGACCTGGATCGAACGCAGTTTGCCCAGCGTCACGTTCAGCTCAAAATTCCTGAATACGTGGCCGATTGCGTTTTTCAGATAGCCCTGCAATTTCTGGTAGCGGACGCCGGCGACATTCACCGTTCCCACCTTGGGTATGTCGATCTGGCCGTTCCTGTCTACTACCGCGTCCACGTCAATATCAACCTGCCCCCACCCCTTGATGATCAGTTCGTCTCCCGGCCCAATCAGGTAGTCCGAAGTGACCGGGATATTTTCTACCGGCGCGAAGGTACCGGGAGCTTGATTGAAGAGGTCGTAACCGTAGATAGGAAGCTTCTGATTCAGGGAGGTCGAAACAAAGTCCTGGAATTCACTGTACTCGGGGGGAAGGGCTTGTCTTGTTGGGCTGGCCGTGCCGGGCTGGGCCTTGGATGTATCCAGACCATGTGCGCCCCGCTGCTGCATAGGAGCGTTCAGGTCCGTGCCGGATGCGCCCCGCTGCTGCATAGGAGCGTTCAAGTCCGCGCCGGATGCGCCCCGCTGCTGCATAAGAGCGTTCAAGTCCGCGCCGGATGCGCCCTGCTGCTGCATAAGAGCGTTCAAGTCCGCGCTGGACGCGCCCTGCTTGCTCATGGCCATGGAAGCCAGCTTGTCGTGGCACGCATTCACGTCCACTGCATTCAGACATGGGTCGCCAGCCGCGCCCATTCCTGAAGTCAATGCGCTTGCAGAGAGGCCGGGCGACATCCCGCCACCCAGCAATGTCCCGCCTCCGCTCAGGCTTTGGGCTACCGTCGTCGTAACCGGCATTGCTACAGAAAACAGTACCAGAACAGCCTGAATGACAAACTTCCTGCCGGCGACGATATTCGCCGCGCCAAATCCGAATATTCCCACTTACCCGCTCCCCTGGAGATTCTGCATTACCCGATATTGCCTGGGGCAAACCATTGCAGCATGCGGCTTGCGCCGGCCATTTTCATGGCGCCTATTATGGCACAAGGCCCCGGTGCTTATACGGCTTCTCTGTTGCAAGACCGGCAGACGGCCATTGTTCCGCCAGCCCGATTCCGCGGAGTTTCGCATCCCGGGCCGGGGCTGTCTATATGCCAAAAGTACTAGATACAAGAAAAAAGCCGCTGAAAGCGGCTCGATCGGAATTGCGGTTTATTATTTTTGTTGGATGTTGGTAGGCGCGATTGGACTCGAACCAACGACCCCCACCATGTCAAGGTGGTGCTCTAACCAGCTGAGCTACGCGCCTGTTTAAGGCCGCGCATTGTAACCGAAGCGGCAGGCGGGTTCAATTGCAGGATGCAAGGGGTCGAGCTATCCGGGTTGAGGGGCGGCCGACATTCCATTTATCGCCTCACCTCGCGGCAATCTGGTTTATACGCAAAGACATATGCTTGCAACAATATATCCATATGAGTATATTGTCAGCCATGAAGCATGTTCGATTCCTTGGTGATGCGCTAAAGCGCATGCGTGAATTTCCTGAAGCTGCCAAGCATGATGCCGGTTACCAGCTAGACAAAGTGCAACGAGGTAACCAGCCTGACAACTTCAAACCAATGCCTTCCATAGGAAAGGGAGTCGAGGAAATCAGGATAAGGGATGAGACCGGAATCTACCGAATTATTTATACTGCGCGCATCGCTGATGCCATCTATGTGTTACATGCATTCCAGAAGAAGACGCAGTCAACATCGAAACACGACATCAGTATTGCCAAAGAACGCTATGCAGAGCTAATGAGAGGTCGGAAATGAGCAAGTCAAAAATCGAGAGTTATGCCAGCGTGTGGGATGCCCTTGCCGACACACCAGAGGAAGCAGCCAACCTGCGCGCACGGGCAGAGCTCATGCACCAGATTGCTGTCATTGTTGATGAAAAGGGCTGGACACAAGCCGAAGCTGCCCGTCATTGTGGCGTGACTCAGCCACGCATGAATGATCTGTTACGTGGTCGCGTATCCCGATTCTCGATTGATGCCTTGGTAAACATCGCTACAGCCATAGGCAGACGCGTTCATTTCGAACTGGAAGCCGCATAGATTGCCCAGGTCATGATGCAACCGGCCGGCGAGCCGGCCTGTCAACCCGGTCAAGGCATGGGGCACTCCCCCTCAAGACCCTACCCATAAAGGCGTTGAACTGAAAATCCAAAGGGTCGATATTGTGTATCCGGAACGATCATGGACAGGAGTCTGCATTGAGGATACGCACTGCACTTGGAATCCTGGCCGCATCCCTGTCGCTGCCGGCATTTGCCGCGCTCAACGTCGGGATGCAGGCGCCGGATTTTACGGCCCAGGCCTCGCTCGGCGGCAAGGTATTCACCTATTCGCTGGCCGATGCGTTGAAGCAGGGCCCGGTGGTGCTGTATTTCTATCCGGCGGCGTTCACCAGGGGCTGCACCATCGAGGCGCATGATTTTGCCGAGGCGATTCCGGAATACCGCGCGCTGGGCGCTTCGGTGATCGGCGTTTCGCACGACGGCATCGAGAAGCTGAACAAGTTTTCGGTGAGCGAATGCCGCAGCAAGTTTCCCGTGGCGTCCGACCCGGACCAGCGCATCATGAAGGCCTACGATGCGGTGCTCATGCCGTTTCTCAAGTACGCCGACCGGACCTCCTATGTGATCGTCCCCGGCGGCAAGATCATCTACACCTATACCGCCCTGAGCCCCGACAAGCACGTCGAGAACACGCTGGATGCCCTGCGCCAGTGGGCTGCGAAACAACATAAAAACTGAAAGCCCCCGGTTTCCTGAAGTTGCTGGAAAGGCAGGGTTGTGTGCTGCGCCCTCCACTATTGATCAGGCCCAGACCGTTCGTGGTGAGCCCTTCGACTCCGCGCTTACGCGCTACGCTCAGGGTGAACGGTAACTCCAAGACCATTCGTCCTGAGCGTAGCGCAGCGAAG